>CAYHCR010000181.1:0-6880 GCA_964354895.1 uncultured Myxococcales bacterium
TCGCCAACTGGATGATCCCCGGCAAGATGGTCAAGGGCATGGGCGGCGCGATGGATCTCGTCTCCGGCGCCAAGCGCGTGATCGTCATCATGGAGCACTGCTCCAAGGACGGTCGCAGCAAGGTCCTGCGGGACTGCACGCTGCCGCTGACCGGCACGAGGTGCGTGCACATGATCGTCACCGACCACGCGCTCTTCGACGTCGGCGAGGCCGGGCTCGTGCTGCGCGAGCTCGCGCCGGGGCAGACGGTCGAGGGCGTGCGGGCGATCACCGAGGCGGCCTTCACGGTGGCGCCGGACGTCAAGGCGGTCGCGGTCTAGCCTGTCTTGCGCGCTACGCCCCTCGTCGCTGCACCCGCAGCGCTTCCTGCCTCGCTCGATCGGCCCAGTCGCCGCCGCCTTCGCCCTCCGCCGACGGGCAGAGCTCCGCGAGCGGGCACGCAGCGCAGTCGGGCTTGCGGGCGAGGCAGACGTAGCGACCGTGCAGGACGAACCTGTGGCCGAGGTCGATCCAACCCTCGCGCGGGAAGAGGGCGCAGAGGGCGCGCTCCACTTTTTCTGGCGCCTCGTCCTTCGTGAGCCCGAGCCGCCGCGCGACGCGGCCGCAGTGCGTGTCGACCGTGATCCCGCTCGGGATCGCGAAGGCGGTCCCGAGCACGACGTTCGCGGTCTTGCGCGCGACGCCCGGCAGCTCGATCAGCGCCTCGATCGTGCGCGGGACCTCGCCGCCGTGGCGCTCGACGAGCAGCGTCGCCGCGCCACGGATCGCCTTGGCCTTGTTGCGGAAGAAGCCCGTGCGCTTCACGAGCGCCTCGATCTCCTCCTGCGACGCCGCCGCGAGCGACGCCGGATCGGGGCAGCGCGCGAAGAGCGCCGGCGTCACCTGGTTCACCATGCGGTCCGTGCTCTGCGCCGAGAGGATCGTCGCGACGAGCAGCTCGAACGGCGAGCGGAAGTCGAGCTCGCAGACCGGGGTCGGGATCGCGGCAGCGAGGCGGTCGAACACCTCTGCGGGATCGGGCCGGCGGCGCAGGGTCTTCGGACGGGGCGCGGCCTTGCGCGGGCGGGTCGGCATGCGCTCCGTATAGGGCAGCCAGCACGCCCCCGCCAAGGAGGGAAGCCGCTGCAGGACGTGGGCCGACCTGCTACGTTCGGCGGCCATGTTTCGCGACCGCGCCTACCTCACGATCATGCGTGCCCTGCCGAAGGGCGCGCTCTCTCGCGCCGTCGGAGAGCTCACGCGCTCCTCGGCGCCGCCCGCCGTCCACCACGCCGCGATCCGCGCGTTCTCCAAGGCGTTTGGCCTCGTGCTCGAGGACGCCGAGCGGCCCGTCGAGGACTACCCGACCTTCGGGGCCTTCTTCACGCGCAAGCTCAAGGCCGGGCTGCGTCCGATCGAGCCGGGGGACGACGTGCTCGTCTCGCCCGTCGACGGCGCGATCAGCCAGTGCGGGATCGCCCACGCTGGCCGGCTCGTACAGGCCAAGGGCATCGACTACGGCGTCGGGGAGCTGCTCGCGGATCCCGAAGAGGGCCGGCGGTTCGAGGGTGGCGCCTTCGCGACGATCTATCTCTCGCCCAAGGACTACCACCGGATTCATGCGCCGACGGCCGGCCGGATCCTCGGCTACCGCTACGTGCCGGGGAAGCTCTGGCCCGTGAACCCCCCGAGCGTGCGCAACGTCGCCGGCCTCTTTGCCGTCAACGAGCGGCTCATCACGCTGATCGACGGCCCGCTCGGCCGGGTCGCGGTCGTGATGGTCGGCGCCACGAACGTCGGTCGGATCCGGATCAGCTACGACGACGTCGTCACGAACGCCGGACTTCCGGCGAGCAAGTTGAACTATCGGGCGCCCATCGCCGTCGGCAAGGGCGACGAGCTCGGCATGTTCGAGATGGGCAGCACCGTCATCCTCCTCTTCGAGCCCGGCCGGGTGCAGCTCGATCCGGCGCTCGCGCCGGAGACCGTCGTCCGCATGGGTCGCTCGATCGGGAAGGCGGCGCGCTCGTGAAGCTCGGGTCGGTGAAGGGCATGAACGACGTGCTCCCGACCGCGGGCGCCGACGAGGCGTCCTTTCACTCGGGCGTCTGGGCGGACGTGCTCGACGCGACCCGCGTGGTGTTCGCCCGCTACGGCTTCGACGAGATCCGCACGCCTGTCGTAGAGGAGGCGCAGCTCTTCGCGCGCTCGCTCGGCGAGAGCACCGACGTCGTGGGCAAGGAGATGTACACCTTCCCCGAACGCGGCGGCGACAAGCTGCTCGCGCTGCGGCCGGAGGGCACGGCCGGCGCGGTGCGCGCGTTCCTCGAGCATGGCCTGGCCGCGAACGATCCCGTCCAGCGCTGGTGGTACTTCGGCCCGATGTTCCGGCACGAGCGGCAGCAGAAGCACCGCTACCGGCAGTTCTTCCAGATCGGCGCCGAGGCGCTCGGCGTCGCGTCGCCGGAGCTCGACGTCGAGATCCTCGCGCTCTGCCGCGACATCGTGCTCGCGCTGGAGCTGCCGGGCGTCGAACTGCGGCTCAATTCCCTCGGAGATCCGCCCGATCGCGCCGCCTACGTCGAGGCGCTCAGGCTCTTCCTCTCCGGCCGCGAAGAGCAGCTCTGCGGCGAGTGCCGGGCGCGCCTCGGGAAGAACCCGCTGCGCGTGCTCGACTGCAAGAACGAGGGCTGCCGGGCCCAGACCGCGGAGGCGCCGGCGTCGTGGGAGGCGCTGGGCCCTGCCGCGAAGGAGCACTTCGAACGCGTCCGGGCGGGGCTCGACGCGCTCGGGGTTCCGTACGTCCTCGACAAGCGGCTGGTCCGCGGCCTCGATTACTACTGCCGGACGACCTTCGAGCTGCTCGCGACCTCGCTCGGCAGCGGCCAGCAGACGGCCGTCGGCGGCGGCGGGCGCTACGACGGGCTCGTGGAGCTGCTCGGCGGACCGCCGACCCCGGCGGTCGGGTTCGCGATGGGCGTCGAGCGGCTCTGCGCGCTGCGCTCGCAACTCAACGGGCTGCCCAAGGCCTGCCCGGATCTCTTCCTCGCGATCGCCGACGACGCGGGCCGCGCGCGCGCGCTGCCGCTCGTGCAGGCGCTGCGGAATGCGGGCCGCAAGGTCGAGGCCGACTGGCGGGGCGGGAAGGTCGGCAAGCAGCTGGCGCGCGCGGACAAGCGCGGCGCGAGGTTCTCGCTCGTGCTCGGCTCGGCCGAGGCGGCGAGCGGCCGAGGAAACCTCAAGCGGATGCGGGACGGTCGGGAGTCGGAGGTCGCGCTCTCCGAGCTGGCCGCCGCGCTCGTTGCGCCTGAAGAGGCCTGATCCCGAAAGCACGTAGCGGTTCAAGGAGGCGGTACTCGAATGCGGCGGACGATCCTGACGGTGCTCACTTTCGTGGCGATCCTCTCGACGGGCGCGACGGCGCTGGCGGGCGTGAAGAAGGCCGACGACAAGAAGAAGGATGCGGCGGCGGCGCCGGCTGTGCCGAAGGAGCCGATCATCCCCGTGCTCAAGATCGGCGATGAGGCGCCGACCTTCACGCTCAAGCCCTACAACCCCCAGGGCAAGGGCATCGCGATGGTCTCGCTGGGCAACCTCGTCGGCTCCGACGCCGAGGACAAGGATGCGAAGCTCGTCCTGGTCTCTTTTGGCGCGTCGTGGTGCGAGCCCTGCAAGAAGGAGATGCCGTTCCTGCAGGTGCTGCAGGACAAGTACGGTCCGCAGGGGCTCCGCGTGCTGCTCGTCTCCATCGACAAGGAGGAGGCGGGGCAGACGGCGATGAAGGGCCTCGTCGCGACGCACAAGTTGACGTTGCCGGTCCTGATGGACCGCTTCAACATGGCCGCCAAGCGCTGGCTCGGCGACAAGGCCCCGCTGCCGAGCGTCTTCCTCGTAGACAAGGCGGGGAAGATCGCGATGGCGTCGTACGGCTACGGTGAGGACGCCTCGAGCTTCCTCGAGAAGAGCGTCGCGGAGCGCCTCGCGCCCGCGGCGACCGGCAAGTGAGCGGCCGACACGCTTCGGTGCGCGGCGCTCTCCTCGCGGCCTCGCTGCTCGTCGGGCTCGGCTCGTGCAGCAGCGCGCCCGAGGTCGTCCCGACCGCCGAGGTGGCCGCGCCGACGGTCGAGCGGACCCGGCTCGTGCTGCAGGTGGTCAAGGCCGCCGCGGGGCGAGAGGCGCTCGCGCAGCAGTTGGAGGCGGAGGCGTGCAGCTTCGCCGGTCACAGCCCGCGCCACGCGGTCGTCTGCCCGGCCGACATCCGCGCCGCCTCCGACGCGCTCGGATCGATGTCTGCGACAGGCGCCTGCGAGGGCGCCGAGGCCGACTGCGAGGGCAAGCTGCAGCGCCTCGCGACGGGCGAGGTCTATCTGAACGTCTCGTTTGACGTGAAGCCGGATGACTCCGCGGTCATCGTGGTCCGCCTCGTGGCGACGGACGGCACCGTGACCGCCCAGGTGGAGCGCAAGTCACTGGTGGTCCACGAGCTCCACAAGGAGCTCGAACCGGCGATCCGCCAGCTGCTCGGGTTCTGAGGGGTGGTCAGCGCCGGCGATCGCCCGCGGATCGTCGCGCTCCTCGGCCCCACGGGCTCGGGCAAGACGCGCGGGACGCTCGCGCTCGCGGGGCTCGTGCCGGCCGGCGTCGAGCTCGTCTCGTGCGACTCGCAGGCGGTCTACCGCGGCCTCGAGATCGGCACCGCGAAGCCGCTCTCGGTCGAGCGCGCGGCGGTGCCACACCACGGCCTCGATCTCGTCGAGCCCTGGGAGGAGTTCTCCGCCGCGAGCTTCGCTGCGATCGCAGACCACGCGATCGAGGGGATCCCGCCGCGGGGCAGGGTGCCCCTCGTCGTCGTCGGGACCGGGCTCTGGCTGCGCGCGCTGCTCGACGGCATGTTCGAGGGGCCCGGCGCGGATCCCACGGTGCGGGCGCCGCTCGAGGCGCGGGTGGCTGCAGACGGCCCCGAGGCGCTGCACGGCGAGCTCGCGCAGGTCGACCCCGAGGCCGCCGCCCGGATCGCGCCGAGGGATCGCGTCCGGATCGTGCGCGCGCTCGAGGTCTACGTGCTGACCGGCCGCACGATCTCGGAGCACCACAAGCGCGATCGGGAGCGCCCGCGCCGCTACGACGCGCTGCTGTTCGGCGTGACGCCGCCCCGCGAGGAGCTGCACCGGCGGGTCGACGCCCGCGCGCGCGCGATGTTCGACGAGGGGCTCGTCGAGGAGACCCGTCGCCTCGCGGCCGATCCGCGCGCCGCCGCAAAGCTGCGCACGGTGATGGGCTATCGGGAAGCCTTGCAGCTCATCGAGGGATCGATCGACCGCGAAGAGGCGATCCGCCGGACCGCGATCGAGCACCGGCACTACGCGAAGCGCCAGCTCACCTGGTTCCGGGCCGTGCGCGGGGTGGAGTGGCTCGACTGGCCCCTCGATCCGGCGCCGCTCGCCGCCCGCATCCAGCGCTTCGCCGCCCGGAGCGTTTCTTGACCCCTGTTTCCGGCGGTGGCTACCATCGGTCGCTTCGAGAACGTGTACAGATCCCCGCCGGTGGCTGCCCGACAGCCGACCGCAAGGAGAGACCGTTGATCCGCAACCGCGCGCTCGCGGCGTTCCTCGCGCTCCTCCTGACCGGGCTCCCGACGCTCGCCGTCGCCGCTGAAGACGACTACGCCAACGCGATGGCCCAGTACGAGATGGGCGATGACGCCGGGGCGCTGCGGCTGTTCGAGAAGGCGCTCAAGGGCACGCTCTCGGACGCGGACAAGCTCGCCATCTACACCTACGCCGCGGTCTCGGCCTTCCGCGCGGGCGACAAGAAGAAGGCCGAGCAGTACTTCAAGGAGGCGGTGCGGATCGATCGCGAGGTCACCGCGCCCTACGAGGCGCCGGACGACGCCAAGAAGCTGCTCGAGGACGTGCGCGCCGGCAGGAGCGGCGACACGACCGCGAAGCCGGTCGCCCCGACGACCGGACCGACGGAATTCAAGATCGATCGCCCCGCGGAGGTCGACGCCGGCGAGCCGATCCCGCTGCGGGTCCGCCGTGTGAAGGGCGAGATCGTCGACGTCGTCGTGCACTGGCGCGTGCCCGGCGGCAGTTGGGCGCCCATCACGCTGCTGCCCTCGGCGGACGACGGCGACGTCTGGGTGGGTGACCTCCCGGCGCCCGTCGCGGATCCCGAGTCGGGCGCGTCCGTCGAGTTCTGGCTCGAGGCGCAGGATGGGCAGGGCGGCACCGTCGCGCGCTTCGGCTCCGAGGGCACGCCGAAGGTCACGAAGGTCCGCGCCTCCGGCGTCGCGGTCGGCCTCGGCGGCGGGAAGCCGCGGCGGGACGACGCAGGGGAGCCGCGCGATCCGGACTTCAGCGGCGGCCAGCGCCCGGTAGACGATGACGGCACGATCCTCGAAGAGTGGTGGTTCTGGACCGGCGTCGGCGTGCTCGTGATCGGCGGCGTCGTGACGACGATCGTGCTGCTCTCGGGCGAAGAGACGACGACGATCCCGTGCGACGAGTCGAATCCGGGGACGGGCTGCATCGACGCGACGGTCAAGGGCTTCCGCCCGCTGCAGCCGGGGGTGTTCCGGTGGTGACGTACCTGCGCAGGGCGCTCCTCGCACTGCCGCTCCTCGCGGCGTGCGGCGGTGACGAGCCGGTCGTGGCGGCGCCGATGTCGGTGACGATCACGGGCCTCTCGCGCCTCTCTGGCGTCGTCTCGTCGCTCGAGGCGCGCGTCTTTGGCGAAGCGACGACGTGTGACCGCGTCCTCGCCAACGCGAACGATGTCCGGGCCGCCGAGGTCGCCGACGCCGGTTGCGACCCCGACGCGCAGGCGCTCTGCATGTTCGGCGAGTACCAGATCGACACCGGGCAGGGGCGCGGTCGCATCACCAACGTCCGCATCGGCA
>CAYHCR010000182.1:0-6876 GCA_964354895.1 uncultured Myxococcales bacterium
CGCGATCGTTTGGCTGCGCGCCGCCTCATCCCGCACTGCGCCTGCTTCGATCGCAACGCTGATCTCGTGCGCGCCCGGGGGGAGCGGGCGCCACTCGAGCGCGACCGCCGCGCCGTCGCCTCGCAGGCCGCCGCCGACCACCGTGCGCCGCAGCCGCTCCTCGCCGTCCACGACGACGACCAGCGTGACCTCGCCACGCGCCCGCTCGCAGACGGTCCGCTGGCGCATGTGTGCAGGCAGCGCCGCGAGCTCCGCGTCGGTCCGCTCCCGACACGCCGCCTGCCGGGCGCCGGCGAGCCGGAACGAGATCACCAGCTCCGTCGGCGCGGGGGGCCCGTCGTAGGGCACCACGCTGCCGATCGCCGTGACGAACGTCAGCCCCACGAGGGCGAGCGCGCCGACGAGCCACGGACGCGCCGGCCTCGCGACGGGCGGCGGCGTCCCCTCGACGAGCGCCTTCGCGTACGCCGAGACAAGGCGCTCCTCGCCGCGCGCCGCCTCGATGCGGTGTACGCGCCCGGCGGGGAGCTTCTCCTGCCGCAGCGCGGGCTCCCGGGTGCCGGCGAGCCGCTCCGCCGTGTGTGAGGCGCCCTCCCGATGCGCACAGCTGCCCGGATGGCAGGCGACGATGAGCACCTCGAGCGCGCCGCGGCGGAGTGCCCGCTCGATCGTGAGCCCGTGCAGCCAGCCCGCACACGGAATGGACTCGACGACCCAGCCCGCCTCGCGGAGGGCCTCCCCGCGCGCCGCCTCGGCGCAGACGAACGCGACGCGGGTCGTGCGGCCCGCGGCCGCGTCCTGCGCGAGGCGCTCATCCAGCCGCGAGCGGACCTCGAGCGCAGGCAGCACCGGCAGACCGATGCCCGAGGAGTCGCACGAGCCCGCGCAGATGCCGCAGCCGACGCAGATCGAAGGATCCACCAGCGCGCGCGCCGCATACGCCCGCCCATCGGTGCGTGGCACGAAGCGCACGGCCTCGAATGGACAGTCCGTGATGCACGTATTGCAGGCGTTGCACTTGGACTCTTCGACGAGGGCCGGGGGCGCCCTCCGCCGCAGGAACGCGTACGGCAGCGCGAGCGCGACGAGCGCCGTGCCCCCGAAGAGCGCCCAGAGCGCGCCGGCCGGCAGCCGATCGGTCAGCGCGAAGACCGCGAGATACCAGGCGTCGATCGGCCCGGTCGCCGGGAGCGTGGAGAGGCGCGCGGGCCCGGCGAGATCGGCCGGCAGCAGCAGCGAGAGCGCCACGAGCGCGACGCCCAGCGCGCCCCAGGCGGCGCGGGACGGCACGAGCCGGGGCCGCGCGAGCCGCGCGACGTGCAGCCAGAGCGGGATCGCGAGCGCGAGCGGCAGCAGGACGTGCGCGAAGAAGACCACGAAGAACAGCAGCGAGGAGACCTCCTCGTCCGCGAGGAAGGCGCGGGAGAAGGGCTCGGCGAAGATCGGGATGGCGTCGAGCAGCTTTGCGGTGGCGAGCGCGACCCGCTGCGCGCGGGCGTCCCAGACGAGCCAGTAGCCGCTCCAGCCGATCGCCCAGAGGCCGAAGACCGACGCGACGCCCGTGATCCAGGCGAGCGTGCGCGCACCCGTGAAGCGCCGCGCCAGCAGCAGCCGGCCGCCATGCAGCAGCGCGAAGAGCACGGTCGCGTCGGAGGAATAGCGGTGCAGCGAGCGCAGCAGGCCCACCGTGAACGGCGCCTGCGCCATCGCGGCGACGGACGCACGCGCGGTGTGCACGCTCGACTCATAAAAGAAGAGCAGCAACACGCCGCTCACACACGCCACGAGCAGCGCGCCGGCCGCGAACGCACCGCTGCTCGCGATCGGCTGGAGCGCCGGCGGCAGGTGGCGATCGAGCCACGCCTCGAGCGCGAGCACCGGGCGCTCGAGCGCCTCGAGCGCGCCGCCGCCGCGCACCTCGTCCCGTCCTCGCAGTGCCCCCCCGGGCGGAGGGATCACGAGGCGGGCGCCTCCTCCGACACGAGTCCGCGCAGCGCGTCGGCGAGCCACGCCTCCTGCTGCTCGCCGAGCGTCAGGCGATACGCGACGCGGCCGGCGCGGTCGACGACGACGAAGAGGTTTCCGTGATCGATGATCCCCGTCGACGGATCCCGCCGCCGCTCCACCCCGAGCCGATCGAGCGTCGCCTCCACGACGGCGGGCGCGCCCGTCGCGAAGCGGAACTGCGGGGCCGCGAGCCCCTGCGCCGCGGCGAGCGCCGTGAGCACCTCTGCGGTGTCCCGCGTGGGATCGAGCGTCACCGCGACGAACGTGATCTCCGCGCGCTCCCGCTCGGTCAACGCCGCGGCCGTGCGCTTCGCCTGCGCGAGCAGCCGCGGACAGGTCTGCCCGCAGGAGGCGTAGACGGCCGTGACGACCACGACGCGGCCCCGGAGCGAACCATCATCGAGCGCGTGGCCCTCGTGATCGACGAGCGCGAGCGGCGCGAACGGCACCCCTGTTCGCAGCGCCTCGCCCGGAAAGGGAAGCAGCGCCGGCACCGCGCGAGGGACGCCGACCACGAGCGCCGCCGCCCCGCCTGCCAGACACAGCAGCAGCGCCGAAGCCATCGGCAGCGCGAGCGAGAGCGGATCGCGCAGTCGCTCCCGCAGCGGCGCGAGGAAGAGCACGAGCACCACGGTCCCGAGCCCGGCGGGCTCCGCCAGCACCATCGCGGTCGTCGACCACCGCGCGCCGCCGGTGACCGCGTCGACCCCGAAGCACCAGAGCCGGAAATCATCCGCGAAGCGGCCGAGCGGGTCCTGGCCGCCCGGCCAGAGCAGCAGCGTCACCAACGCCGCCTCGTAGCAGAACAGCGCGGTCAGCAGGAACGCTGCCGCGCTGCCACCACCCAGGAGCCTCGAGAGGCGTGCGAGCACCCGGTTCATCGAACGCCCCTCTCCGCGATCAGCGGACGTGCCAGACGTCTGCGAGGGCCTTCCAGTTCGCGAAGTAATAGACCGCGAACGAGACGAGCAGGACGATCACCAGCACCATCGTGCCCGGCGCGTGGTGATCGTCGGCGCTCTTCTCCTGCTCCTGGCGCAGCTTCTCTGCGAACTTGGGTTCGGTCATGGCGTCACCACGCTTCCATCGGCTTGCCTGCGTTCGAGCGGCCGAGGAACACGGCCCAGACCGTCAACAGGATGAACATCAGCAGCCCCGTGAAGGCGATCACGCCGCCCACGCCGAGCACGCCGAGCCAGAGGTGCGCCCCGGCGTCGAAGCCCGCCGCGATCGGCGCGCCCGTGAACTCCACGTCCCAGTGCCGGCGCGGAACGCCGTAGGAGCCCGCGAAGCTCATGCCGAACGAGACCAGCAGGATCCCACCCGCAAACAGGAACGGCTGGATCCGCGCGAGCGCCTTGAGCGGGTACTCCCGCTGGAAGATCAGCGGCACCACATAATAACAGAGCCCCATGAACGCCAAGCTCGTGCCGCCCACGACCGTGGCGTGGAAGTGGCCCGTGATCCGCAGCGTGTTGTGCGCGATGATGTTGATCTGCTGCGTGCCGAGCGTGACGCCCGTGATCCCGCCGATGAAGCCGAAGATCAGCAGAGACATGAACACCGACGCGAAGGCGGGGTTCTTCCACGGCGCGTGGAAGAGCCAGCCGAAGAGCCCCTTGTTGAAGCCCTTCTTGCGGAGCGCGACCTCGATGGAGGCGGGCACCGTGAAGCCGTGGATCATGGAGGCGAGCACCGCCAGATACATCGCGTAGCTCGTGTTCCAGATCTTCCACTCGGCGCCGAAGCCCGGATCCACCAGCAGGTGGTGGGCGGAGGCCAGGTTGATGAAGAGGATGTAGAGCACGAACGCGCCGCGACACACCGCCTGGTTCAGGGGCTTGGCGCCGGTGGTGATCGAGCCGACGAGGTACCAGACGGAGACCATCGCGCAGACGTTGATCTGCTGGGACTGGTGGCCGAGGCCCCACCACATGAGGCGGTACCAGCCCGCGTCGGGCTGCGCGATCAGATCGAGCGACCAGAGCAGCGTCGGCACGAGCGCGACCGCGCCGTGGAGGATCGCGACGACCGCGATGATCGCCGCCGCCGTGGCGCCGAACGTGACGAGCGGCACGGAGCCCTCGTAGGTCTTGTCCCGCTTGGCGATGTAGAGCGTGCCGAAGAAATTCACGCAGCCGAGCAGCGCGCCCACCGCGAAGAGCAACATGCCCAGGTAGAAGCCCGGGTGCGCCCGCAGCGGCACGTAGCTCGTCATCATCACGTCGGCCTGGCCGGTGAAGAAGATGATGACGTTCGTGAGCAGGAAGCCCGACAACATCAGCCCGAAGGTGACCCAGGCGAGGCCCCGCGAGAAGAGTCGTGAGCCGAGCAGGATCGCAGACGCGAAGTAGAGGATCGCCATCTCCAGGAAGATGATCCAGAAGATGAGCATGTTGATGCCGTGCACCGTCAGGAGCCGGTAGAACCAGACCGCGTCCAGCAGGTGGACGGCCGGCCAGCGGGTGAGCGCGAGCAGCAGCGCCGCGACGGCGCCGACCAGCAGCGCCACCACCGCGAGGACCGCCTGCAGCCGGATGAAGAGCTGCGAGGTGAGACAGACCTTGAGGCCGGTCGTCTCGCAGGTGCGGACCATCCCTGGTGCGTGGTTTCCCTGCACCGGGCGCGCGTCGACTGACGCGGCGGCCGGGTCGAGCGCGAGGCTCGTCGACATGTGTGACCTCACTCGACCAGGATCTTCCCGGTCATCTGGTGGTGTCCGATCCCGCAGAACTCGTTGCAGATCACGCTGAACGTCCCGCTCTGTGTCGGCGTGATCGTCAGGACGTGGTCGTAGCCGGGCAGGATCTGGAAGTTCATGTTCATCGGCAGCAGGGAGAACCCGTGCTGCAGATCGCTCGAGGAGATGTGGAGCCGGTAGGTCTGATCCTTCTTGAGCTTGAGGATCGGGTACCAGGCCCACATGCGCGCGAGCAGGTAGGCGTCGCCGCCCGGCGCGGGCTCGACGATCGCGATCCCGCCCTCCTCACCGACCTTGGAGGCCTCGACGAAGCGGTTCACGCGCTCCATGAAGGCGAGCGGCGTGACCTGGTAGGCCTCACCGGTGGAGTTCTGTTTTCCCTTGAAATGCCAGAACGGCATCGCGAGCGTCAGGATCACGCACCAGCCGAGCGCGAGCCCGATCCAGATGCGTTCGCCGCTCGAGGGCGCCTTGAACCAGCCTGCTTCGGGTGGAGACAGACTCATCGGGTCCTCATGGGAGCGTCGCCTGCGGCATGGTCGCGAGCTCGATCCAGCCCCACGCGGCGTAGGAGATCGCCGGGACCAGGATCCCAAGGGCGAGCAGCAGCCAGGGGTTGTCCATCAACCTCTGGAGTGGATGTGTGCGGGGCGCGTCGCCCATGCGTCGCTCCTTTCGTTTCGGGTTTCGAGGGTGCGGCCGCGCCGGACGGCGTCGACCACGAAGACGAGGAAGAGGGTGCCTGCGAGCACGGCGAGCAGCCCGCCGATCCCCATGACGCCGAGGCCCACGAGCTGGCTGGTAGTGCGGGCGGCCTGCTCGGCGCCGAAGACCTTTCGGGCCATGCCGCCCAGCCCCGCCAGCCCGAAGCCGATCGCGAAGATCGCCTGGCCGATCGCGAAGAGCGCGGGCTGCCAGCGCACGGCGCGCTGCAGGGAAGGCCGCGCCTCGCCGAGCCGCAGCTCACGGAGGAGGCGAGGCGTCACGCCCATCAAGCCGCAGGTCACCGCGCCGATCGACGCGTGGTAATGGGCCGGCACGAGCGTGCTCGACTCGCGGATCAGCGCGCCGAGGCCGAAGCCCAGCAGCGTCAGCGCCGCGCTCGCGAGGAACGCCACGAGCGCCGGCTTCTCCGGGCGGCCCGGCTGCAGCAGCCCCGCGGCGCGCGCCTTCCACACGGCGCGCAGGCCGAGGAGCAGGAACGTGCCGAGCACCGGGAAGATCCCCCAGCGCATCGCCTCCGTGAAGCTCTGCCGGTAGAACCCATCCGTCGTGCCGCGCAGCGCGATGAGCGGGGCGACCAGCGCCGGCAGGACGAGCAGCGCCACGAGCCCGGTGGCCGCGCGACGCGAGCAGAGCTCCTGGCCGGTCGCGCCCGTGATCAGGATCGTCCAGGTCGCGACCAGCGTCAGCACGCTCGCGAGCTGCAGCACGTGACCGCCGCCCCACGCGACGACCTCCCACCACGCCTCGGCGGGAAGGTACGCAGGCGTGACGCGCGCGGCTGCGAGGAACGTGAGCCCCGCGAGCGTGAGCGCTACGGCGAGGCCGCGGAGCACCGGCCGCGCCGCCTGCGGGAGCTGCACGCCGGAGAGCGCGGACTCGTTTCCGACGAAGAGCCGCGGCGAGAGCACCGAGGCGACGATCGCGAGGCCGATCACGACGAGGCCGGCCGAGAAGAGCGGGTGATCGATCGCGGGGACGTAATTGCTCAGGACCGGGATCGCGCCTGGCTGCAGCGCGGCGGCCATCAGCAGGCCGACGCCGCCGGCCGCCAGGAACGGTGCGCGCGCCTCGATCGGACCCGCGCTGCCACGCACGGGGAGCAGCGACACGAGCGCGGCGGCGAAAGCGTGGAACCAGACGACGAGCGCGAGATCGACGTGGACGACGAGCGCGCGCTTGAAGAGGAGCGGATCCGGGAGGATCGCGCCGAGGCCCGGCACGCGCCCGATCGTGAGCGCGAGCGCGAGCAGGCCGGAGACGAGCAGGCTGCCGAGCGCGAGCAGCAGCCAGCGGCGCGCGGCGCGGTGATGGGAATCGATCGGCTCGGCACTCAGCAGATCCATCGGTCCTTTGAATCATGGACCGCGTACGTCCACCATGACGGGCGTCACCCGCAGGATTCGCGCGATCGGCTGGCTTCCTCGCGTCGATGCTCGTGATCA
>CAYHCR010000183.1:0-6869 GCA_964354895.1 uncultured Myxococcales bacterium
AAGCTTGGTTCGACCAGCCCGAGCAGCTCGGCGCCGATCCCCGCGCCTCGGCCAACGCCGCCGTGGCGGCCCCGCTCACGCTCGACGGCGCGAGCTACGGGGTCTCGCCCCGCTCGATCGTCATCCTGGAGGCGCTGCCGTGACGGCCCGAATCGCCGCCGCCGCCGTGCTGCTCGTCGCGTCGGCCGCCGCTGCGGAGGGGACCACGCGGGACCGCGCCTCGGCCGGCGGCTATTTCCGCATCATGACGCGCCCCGATCAGCAGGGCGGCCAGGGCCGGCTCGGCCACTGGAACCTGTATGGGCGGCTCCTGAACGAGGGCCCCTGGGCCTCGCTCGATCTGCGGCTCGATCTGCTGCAGGAAGAGCCCGGCTCCGGCAACGCGTGGAGCTCCGTACACGCGAAGATCGAGGGTGGCTCGATCCGCGGGGCCGACCTCGGCGGCGGCAGCCTCGCGAACTTCAACCTCAAGCACCTCTATGTGTTGGCCGGAAACACCGGCCTGCGGGACGTCACCTGGCAGCTCGGCACGCTGGAGTCGACGTTCGGCGATCTGGGGCTGTATGATTTCCGCCCCGCGGACCTCTTCACGCAGACCGTCGGCCTCTCCGCGCGCTGGAAGCCGGGCCCCGTGGAGCTGCTGCTCGGCGCGGGGGACGCCGGGTTCGTGATGCGCCCGGAGGGCTACGACGCGGTCTTCTCGGCCGGCGGCTCGCTGCGCGTGCCGATCGGCACGCATGTCCAGGTCGGGATCGGCGGGCAGGGCTTTCTGGAGCGCGAGGCGGAGGGCAACCGCTTCGCGCCGCATACGACCGAGGGGATCGACTACGCCGATCTCGAGCGCGGCGAGGTCGTCTCCCGCTACCTGGAGGAGGACCCGCTCGGCGAGTTCGATCTCGATCGCCGCCCGTCCTCGACGCAGGCCACCTCGTTCAAGGCCGTCGGCTGGCTCGGCTTCGGTGATCTGGGCCCGCTCGCGTGGAACTCGCTCTTCGTCTCCTACGAGCGCCTGCACCCGGAGGCGACCCGCACCGAGACCTTCGGCGGCACGGACTACACGCTGTGGGTGGCGGGATACACCGACGAGCGGTACCGGCTGCAGCTCGGCGACCAGGCGGAATTCAAGCTCTGGCCCGGCCGGCTGGACGCGGCGCTCGGCGGGTTCTACGGCAGGGAGGAGGACCGGGACGACACGATCGTCGCGAGCGAGCGCAACCGCTGGTACGCCTCGAGCGTGCTGCGCCTGCAGCTCTATCTGACCTCGACGCTGCACCTGCTCGCCGAGGGCTCCTTCGCCCGCGAGGTGAGCACGCAGGGGAATCTGTATCGGGAGCACCACGACTCGGTCTTCCGCTCCACCGCGGGGCTCTCGGACGCGCGCGGGTTCGAGCACGGAGACACCGACACCCGGGACACGCTGCAGCTCAAGGCGGGGCCGGTGCTCAATCCGCTCGGGACCGGGATCTTCACGCGCCCCTCCCTGCGGCTGCTCGTCGGCGTGCAGCGCTCCAACGTACACGACGCGTTCGCGAACGCCGCGGTGGAGAGCCTCGACCAGTACGAGCGCTTCGACGCGGGTGTGGATCGACCCTGGCACGCGCTCGTCGCGCTGGAGGCGGAGGCGTGGTTCTGAACCCTCGACGGTCGTGTGTCCTGCTGGCCCTGCTGTTCACCGGCTGCGCCTTCGGGATCGAGCCGCTGCGCAGCGAGGCGCGGGAGACGGTGGCGGTGGGCCTCGTGCTCGGGAAGGCGCACGAGCCGGGTGTATTGCCTGCGCCCGAGGCGCTCGCAGACGCGATCGGCGTCGCGCTCGAGCGACGCAACCTGCAGGCGACGCTCACCGCCGGTGCGCCTCCCGGGTTGCGGGATCGGGGCCGGAGGCTGGAGGCGCTGGCGGCGGCCGGCGCAGAGGCGCCGTGGCTGCTGCTCGTGGAGGCCGAGCCGACGTTCTTCGGGCAGGTCGCCGGCCGCCTGCGGTGGGAGGTCACGGTGCGGGCGACGCTGCAGCGCCGGGGCGATCCCGCGAGCCTGCGCGAGAGCCGGCGGACCTTCCCTGCGCTGCTGGACCGCATCCATGAGGCCGAGCCGGAGGCGCTGCGGGCCGTGTCGGGGCTCGTCGCCGAACAGGTCGGCGCGCTCGTGGACGAGGCGCTCGCGGCGAAGGCACCGGTGCCGAGCGCGTCGAAGGCGCCGGCGCGCGCGTTGTACTTCGCGCTCGTCGATCGGATGCCCAACGGCGATCCGGCCAACGATCGCGACGTCGTCCCGGGCGATCCGGCCGCGTGGCACGGCGGCGATCTGCGGGGCGTCACGCAGCGGCTCGACGCGATGGCCGCGCTCGGCGTCGACGCGCTCTGGCTCTCGCCGCTCTCCAAGGGGCGCGCGGCCACCTTCGAGGGGCACGGCGCCTTTCATGGATATTGGGTGGAGGAGCTCGCGACGCTCGATCCCCGCTTCGGCACCGAGGCAGAGCTCACCACGCTGATCGACGCGGCCCACGCGCGCGGGATCCGTGTCTACGTCGATCTCGTGCTCAATCACGTGGACTACGACGCGCCGCTCGTGACGGCGAAGCCCGCGTGGTTTCATCACAACGGGCCGATCACCGACTGGAACGATCCCGCGCAGCTCGTCACGCATGACGTGCACGGCCTGCCGGATCTGGCCCAGGAGCGGCCGGAGGTCCACGCGGCGCTCGTCGCGGCTGCGAAGACGTGGGTCGCGCGCGGCGTCGACGGCTTCCGGCTCGACGCGGTCAAACACGTCGACGCCGCCTGGTGGCGACGCTTCGGCGACGAGGTCCGCGCGGGCGCGCCGGCCGGGTTCTGGCTGCTGGGCGAGGATCTCGAGGGAGATCCGGCGAAGCTCGCGGACCGCTGGGCGAAGACCGGCTTCGACGCGGTCTTCGACTTCCCGCTGCACTTCGCGCTGCTGGACGTGGCCTGCAAAGGTGCTCCCCCGGCGCGACTGGCGTCCCTGCTCGCGGGCGACGCCTACTACGACGCGCCCGAGCGGCTCGTGACGCTCGCGGACAACCATGATCTGCCGCGGCTCGCGAGCACGTGTGCGGACGAGCGCGACGGGCGCGCGGTGCTCGAGCTGCTCGCGGCGCTGCGCGGCACGCCCTCGATCACGTGGGGCACGGAGAGCGCGCTGGCGGGCGCGACGGAGCCCGGCAACCGGGGCGATCTGCGGCCGACGCACGAGCCCTGGCGGGAGACGATCACCCGGGCGCTTGGGCGGCGGGCGGCGTGGCCTTCGCTGCGGGGTCGATACACGCAGGTGCTCACGAGCGATCCCACCTCGATCACGCTCGCGCGCGGCGACGGCCGCGAGGCGGCGCTGGTCTTCCTGAACCGTGGCGAGACCCCGCGCAGCCCGGCGCTGCCCGAGGCGCTCGGTCGCGAGCTGGTCGTGACCGAGCTGCGGGCGGTGCCGGCGCACGGCGTCGGGCTCTTCCGGCTGGCGCTGCGGCCCGGAGGCGCGGCCTCGGCGCTGGCGGCGCTCGCGGGGCGGCCCGCCGAGGTGTCCGTCGCGGTCCGCGTGACCGACGGGCCGGCGCTGCAGGCCGGCGAGCAGCTGCACCTGACCGGCGCGGGGCCGACGCTCGGCGGCTGGGTGCCGCAGCGCGGGCCGATCGTCGAGCAGGGGGCGCTGACGATCGTGCTGCCGCGCGGGACGCTGACGGAGGGCAAGCTGGTGCTCGTGCGCCCGGATGGGAACGTGACCTGGGAGAGCGGCGCGAATCGGGCGATCTTCGTGCCGGCCGCCGGGGACGTGGCGTCGCTGACGTTGGCGTGGAGGGGCGCGTGAACCGCTGGAGTTGGTCGCTGCTGCTGGCGCTGGCGGCGTGCGACGACGGTGCGCCGGCCGCGATCACGCCGCCGCCGCCTTCGGCCGTGAAGCTCCATACATGGGTGGAGGACTGGCGCGACGAGGTCATCTACCAGCTGCTCGTCGATCGCTTCGAGAACGGTGCGCCGGGGAACGACCTCGAGCTCGAGGTCGCAGCCCCCCGCGGCTACCACGGCGGCGATTGGGAAGGTGTGCGGCAGCGGCTCGATTACCTGCAGGGCCTCGGCGCCACCACGCTCTGGATCTCGCCGATCGTGAAGAATCTCCCCGGCGGCTACCACGGCTACTGGACGCTCGACTTCGAGGTCGTCAACCCGAACTTCGGCACCGAGGCCGAGCTGCGGGCGCTCGTGGACGCGGCGCACGCCCGCGGCATGAAGGTGATCGTCGACATCGTCGTGAACCACGTCGGCGCGGTCGGCTACTACGACCAGGATCTCGACGGCCAGCCCGATCCGGGCGAGGAGAACCCCGGCTACGCGAGGGAAGGTGTGCGGGCGACGGACGGCGCGCCGGCCGAGCTGCTGTTCTTCCCCGAGGTGACGCCGCGGCCCGCGCTCTTCGCGGACGAGGCGAGCTACAACAAGCGCGGCAAGGTGCTCGACTGGAACGACGCCGATCAGGTGGTCAACGGCGACTTCCCGCAGGGCGGCCTCAAGGATCTGCGCACGACCTCGCCCGAGGTCCGCGCGGAGCTCATCCGGATCTACGCCGCGTGGATCGAGCGGCTCGACATCGACGGCTTCCGGCTCGACACGCTCAAGCACGTCGAGGCGACGTTCTGGCGCGAGTTCGCCGCGGCGATGCGGGAGCGCGCGGCGGCGGCGGGCAAGGAGCGCTTCTTCCTCTTCGGCGAGGCGTTCGACGGCAACTACGACACGCTCGCGCCCTACACGAAGAACTTCGGCCCCGACTCGGTGGTCGACTTCCGGCTCAAGTTCGGCGGCTTCGACGACGTCTTCGGCCGCGGCGGGGCGACGAGGACGCTCGAGACGATCTGGCAGGACAAGGAGCGCAAGTTCGAGTCGCTCCTCGTGCCGGGCGGCGCCGGGCAGCCGCCGACGAAGCTGCTGGTGAATTTCCTCGACAACCACGACGTGGTCCGCTTCGCGAACGCGTTTCCGGAGCCGGGGCGGCTGCGGGCCGGGCTCGCCTATCTGTTTCTGTATGACGGGATCCCCTGCGTCTACTACGGGACCGAGCAGGGCTTCGCGGGCGGCGAGGATCCCAGCAACCGCGAGGATCTCTCCTCGTCCGGCTTTCGGGCGGACGCGCCGCTCTATGGGTGGATCGCGCAGCTCGCGGCGCTGCGCAAGGAGCTCGAGCCGCTGCGGCGCGGCGAGCTGCAGTTCCGCTGGAGCACGGAGCACGTGGGCGGCGAGGCGGACGCCGGCGTGATCGCGTTCGAGCGCGTCGCCGGGACGGAGCGCGTGCTCGTCGCGATCAACACGTCCGGGGGCGATCGCGTGACGAGCGCCGCGTCGATGGGCGGCGGCGACATGCAGACCGGCTTCGCGGAGGGCACGCGGCTGGTGGATCGGCTCTCGGCGGAGAGCTTCCTCGTGGGAGCGGCCGGCAAGCTCGCCGTGCCGCTGGGTCCGTGGGCCGCGCGGGCCCTGGTCGCGCAGTGATCGGGCGAGGTGGATGGATGGGGCGGGCGGTCTCGGCGAGCGGAACGTGTGCATTTGTCGCGGCGATGATTCTGGCGTCGCTCGGCTGCGGCGACGGCGCCCCGGGCCCCGACGGCGCGGCGGGTGGCGCGGGTGGTCCCGGTGGCGCGGGTGGCGCGGGCGGCGTGGGTGGCGACGGCGGGTCGGGTGGGGTCGGTGGTCTCGGCGGCGAGGGCGGCGCCGTGCTCCCCGCGCGGCTCGTGACGATCGACGCCGCCGCGCTGCGCCCTGTGAACCGTGCGCTGCTCGGCAACAACGTCGCGTGGCCCAACCACGGCGATGGGCTCGTGGATGACCTCGGCGCGCCGCTCCCCGACCGGCTCGCGACGCTCGCGCGGACCTCGCCGACGGTGCTTCGGTATCCGGGCGGCACGCTCGCGGACGGCTTTCACTTCGCGGCGAGCCTCGCGCCGATGCAGAGCCGGCCGACCGGGCTCGATCTGACCGGCGCGGCGCTCCCGATGCAGCTGGGCACCGTCGAGTTCCTCCGGTTGTGTGAGGCGCTCGGCGCGGCGCCGCTCTTCACGCTCAATCTCTTCGCCCCGGCGCCCGAGGTCGAGGCGGCGGCGTGGCTGCGCTGGGTCCGCACGGACGGCCGGGCGCTCGGGTTTCGGGTCCCGCCGATCTGGGAGGTGGGGAACGAGCCCTACCTGACGACGCAGATCCCCGGTTACGGCGAAGATCTGCTCACGCCCGAGCTCTTCGCGGCGCGCGCGGACGCCGTGATCGCCGCGATGCGTGCGATCGACCCGACCCTGCGCTTCGCGGTCCCGATCCGGGAGGACGCGCTCAACGGCCTCCCGATGACGACCAAACCCGGCGCGATCGACGCAGTGGTCGCGATGCAGGAGAGCTACGAGCTCGTCGCGGTCCACGACGGCTATCTTCCGATCGACTTCGCCGGCACCGCGACGCCCGCCGCGCGCTACCTCGCGACGATGGCCGGGCCCGCCGTGCTCGCGGAGGTCCTCGACGGCTACCGCGAGCGGCTCGACGCGGAGCGGCCCGGCGGCGCGACGATCCGCTTCGCGCTGACCGAGTACCACCCGTGGATCACGCTCGACACGCTCCGGCTCTTCCAGGAGCCCGACTACTCGCTCGAGGAGCTGATCGCCGCCGTGACGTTCGATCACCAGGCCAACGGCGTCGCCGGCGCGCTCTACGTCGCCGATCTCGTCCGCGTGCTCGCCTACCGGACCGACGTCGAGCTCGCGACCTTCTGGTCGACGAGCGGGAATTATGTGTTCGGCGCGATGACCGACGGCGGCCTGCTGCGCGAGCCCGGCCTCGCGCTCGAGGCGCTCTCCGAGACGCTGCGCGGCGAGCTGCTCGCGGTGCGCGTCG
>CAYHCR010000184.1:0-6840 GCA_964354895.1 uncultured Myxococcales bacterium
CCGGCCGAGCGGGGCATCGGGAGCACGGCCGCCGCCAATTCGGCTGCAGCAGAACTTGCCTCGGAGGCGTAGAGCTGCGCCATCCCCGCAAAGAA
The DNA here is from genome assembly GCA_964354895.1 of uncultured Myxococcales bacterium. Lineage (GTDB taxonomy): Bacteria > Myxococcota > Myxococcia > Myxococcales > Vulgatibacteraceae > CAYHCR01. The sequence goes on from CAYHCR010000184.1 coordinate 96, forward strand.
GCCGTTTTTCACCATCTGCGTCGCGGGGATCGACTCGGGGTCGGCCTGCTCGCCGGGACGACGCACGACGACGCGACCGGTCGCGGGGTCGAAGAAGAGCTCCTCCTCGGGCTCCTCGCCGTCCGCAAGCTTGCCGAGCGTCTCCGGAACGTCGTCGTCGGCGCTCGCGAAGAAGCCGTTCTTCACCATCTGCGTCGCGGGGATCGACTCGGGGTCGGCGAGCTCGCCGGGCCGGCGGACTACGATCTGCCCCGTGCGCGGGTCGAAGTGGAGCTCCTCGGCGGCGGCGTCGCCGTTCGTGAGGCGCTCGAGGGTGCGGCTGACGCGGGACGGATCGGTCGGCTGGCTCACGGTCATCTCTCCCTCGCGGCGGAGCGGCTCCACCTCGAGCGTCGTCGTCCGGGGGCTTCGGGTCGGGTTCATTCGATGTCCTCGTCGGGCAGGAGGTCGGCGATCGGGCGACCGCTCTTCAGGTGGGCCTCGTAGGCCTCGATCCAGATCCGGAGCTTGAGCACGACCGCCGTCAGCGACATCTGCGTGCTCCAGGCCTCGCTGCTCGTGTGGCAGATCTGGAGCTGGCCGTGCTCGTTGCGCTCCCGCGTGTGCATCCCGTGGCTCGCCTCGGCGAGCTTCCTCCCGGCCTTGTTCTTGAGGACCGGATCGACAATGTAGGCCGGCGGGAAGTCGTCGGGGAACGTATGCAGGTCAAGCCAGAGCGTGTAGAGGTTGCCCGCGTTCGAAGGGATCCGTCCGACCACGCCACCCTCGGCCTCCTGGAAGCGGAAGGTGGGACCGAAGGTCTTGCGGAGGAGCTTCTCCTCGAGGTCGATCCGCTTCGTGCGATTCATGGGGTCACCTCGGGGCTGCGTTCACGGGTGGAGAGGGTCGACGGGCCGGGGGTCTGACTGCTCGTCGCGAGGTCGAAGAGCGCGTGCGCCAGCGTGGTCGACGGGTCGACCACGTGCATCGGCTGGCCGGGGAGCCAGAGCCGCGCCGGCGCGAGCGGGAACTCGAGGGGGTAGCTCCAGCGCGCGCTCCAGCCACGCTCGAGGGTCAGCGAGCCGCTCTGCTTGCCGAACTCGAGCGCGCCGCCGGCGTAGGCCGCCAACTCCTGCAGCGCCTTGTACTCGCGCCCCATCCGCCGCCGCCCCGCCGCCGAACCCTCCCAGTCGCGCCCGAACGCCTCGCGCGCCACCCACGGCGTGCTCCCCGCCGGAACGACGCAGGGCTGCCCGAAGGGGAGCGGCGGCGCGACGACGTCGGCCGGCGTCCGCGCCGCGAGCACCTGCAGCTCCGTCGCTTCACCCACCTCGTGGCCCCGCCGATACAGAAAGCCGCCCATCGACGTCCCGTTCGACTCGACGTTCGCGATGACGAGCAGGAAGCGCTGGAAGTTGCGCGCCTCCATGCCGTCGACCACGCTCGCGTCGTCGCCCCCGCTCGGCATCCGAAGCCCGAGCGAGTGGTGCGAATGCCACTCGCCGACGTGCTGCAGCGCCATCGACGAGAAGAGGCGCGAGGCGCAGGCCGCGAGGAAGCCGGGGTCCTGGAAGAACGAGGTCGAGGTCCGCGTCGCGCGCGGCCCCGGACCGGTGGCGCGCAGAACGATCGGCAGCCCGGTGTGCGTGAAGTAGCCGAAGAGGCTGCCGCCGGTCTCGAGCGAGGGATACATCGCCGTGTGATCGGCGATGCGCTGCAGCTCGCTTCGGAAGAACCACGCGCGGGGGACGTTCGTCATCGGAGGCTCCAAAGAGGGCGGCGTCGCGTCGACGGCCGGCCCTGGTCCGAAGAAGCCGCGGATCGCGCGGCGGAAGTTGCCGTTCATCGACCGGATCCTCCGGCCGCGCGCGGCGGCGCTACCTGCGCCTGCGAGGGCAGCAGCTCCGCGATGGTCCGGCCCGTCCGCAGGTGCGCCTCGTAGGCCTCGAGCCAGATGCGGCACTTCAAGACGACCGCCGTCAGCGACGTCGCGGGCGACCAGGCGGTCGCGCCGGAGTGGCAGATCTGGGGGTTGCCGTGCGGGTCGGGTTCGTTCGTGTGCATGTCGTGCCGCATCGGCGAGAGCGGCGCGCCCGAGAACGTCAGCAGCCGGGGCGCGACGACGAAGACGCGCGGGTAGTTGTCCGGGAAGAACTGCAGGTCGAGCCAGAGGTAGCAGGGTCGACCGGCGTTCGTGGTGATGGACCCCACGACGCCACGCTGGGCGGGCTGGTATCGGAATGTCTCACCGAAGCTCTGCCGGAGGACGGCCAGCTCGATCGTCAGGCGTCGTTCGAGTTCCACGCTGCCACCTCGTTCGTCTTCGTTCGGGGAAGTGAGCTGCGAGCGGCCGTTGGTCTGACAGCGAGCGCTACGTGCGCCCTGCGGCCTCGAGCGCGCTCCAGGCCTTCCCGAGCTGGACCGTCCGCTCGTGCGCCGTGCGGCGATGCGCCTCCGTGGAGAATCGATCCGGGTGCAGCGCGAAGAGCGAGAACTGCCGAGCCTCGCGCAGCTCTGCACCACAGGCCGTCGTCGGCAGCCCGAAGGTCGCGTAGGCCCAGTCGAGCGTGACGGTCGCGGGCGTGGTCGACGGAGTTCGCGCGCGCGTCGAGGACTCGCCGTAGCGCCGGTGGAACTCCTCGAACTCCCCGGGCATCGCCTCCAGGATCCTTCGGAGCTCGTCGAGATCCGGCTCGTCCTCGCTTTCGCGGTCGGCCAGTGCCTCGAGCGCCTCCTCTTCCTCGGGCTCGAACTCCAGCGCAAAGCCTTCGTTCTCCCAGCGGCTCACGGTCGACGCCGAGACATTCAGCGCATCGGCGGCGTCCGCCTGCGTGATGCCGTGCTTGTTGCGGTACCTGCGGAGCTTCGAGCCGGTCCAGCCCATGCGCGTCCTCCCTTTCCCTACGCCCGCTCGCGCGCGTCGATCGTGAACCACTCGATGGCCTGCTTGCCGACGTAGCGGGTCAGCGCGTAGTTCGCGCCCAGGCCCACGATCACGCCGATCCCGAACGGCATCGCCTTCTCCAGCGCCTTGCGCGTGAAGACGATCCCGACCCGCTTGAAGAACTCCTTCACCGCCGTGAGGGCCGCGCCCTTCAGATACATGCGGAGCATCGCGACGCCGGCCTTCGAGCCGATCTGGACCGCGGCGGCGCTCCCGGCGTTCTCGAGCGCCGCGCCGGCCGCGATGAGGAAGGAGAGGTGGCGGGCGTCTTCGGTGTCGAGGTCCCAGCCGTAGGTCGCCGCCAGACACATGCTCATGTCGACCTGCAGCTTCATGCAGGCCGCCGCGCCGGCCGCCGCACCGCCGAGCGTGGCGACGACCGTGCCGATGCCCGGGATGATCCCCGGCAGCGCCGACGCCGCGCCCGCCGTGGCCGCGAGCTTCGCGTAGCGCGACACCACCTTGTCGGCGATCAGGGCGCGCTCCTCCTCGAGGCGGATGCCCGGTCGCTGCCGCCGAATCTCGCTCCGGTAGGCGTCGATCCTCGCGCGGGCGTCGTCGGGCGAGATCGCGAGGGCCTGGACGACCTTCAGGAAGGTGTCGCCCTTCGGGGGTTCGTTGGAGGCGGCGTTCGGGTTCATGGGTATCTCCGTCGTGGTTGTGGTCTCTTGAGCTGGGAGGCGGGAAGCCGCGCGGGTCTGACAGGACGGGCGCTTCAACCGACCGCGCGCCACGCCGCGGCCCCGAGGCCGATCTCGTGCGCGAGCAGCTCGACGAGCGCAGGAGCCGCGTACCGATCGCTCCGACACGGCAGCACCTGACCCGCGACCGGCCGTGCGAAGCCTCGGTGGAAACGTTCGCGCAGACCCGCCGCGACACCCGGCTGGAACGTCTGCCGATCCGCCAGCGTGACACCGCGCGAGACGAGCCGCGAACGACGCAGCTCCTCGTCCAGATCGACGAAGACGGTCACGTCCGCAGGGAGCAGCCCGGCCTCGACCGCTCCGAGGTCGACGAACGCCCCACGCAGCGGCGCGTAGGCGAGAGTCGAGAGCCAGTAGCGGTCCATCACGACGTCGTGGCCCGCCTCGAGCAGCCCCCGCGCCTCGACGCTCGCGCGCGAGACGGAGGCCGCATAGAGGAGTTGCGCGCCGATCGGATCGGCCGCGAAGGCGCGATCGAGCTGCTCGCGGCAGTCGCCGAACGCGGCGCCGGGCGTGCTGCGCCACACCGCGCCGAGGCGGAGCGCGAACCTCTCGGAGAGCGTCGTCTTGCCGACCCCGTCGAGCCCCTCGAAGACGATCAGGCGGCCACGCATTCGGACTCCTCGGGCTCGCGCCCCTCGAGCTGAAGGATCTTCGCGCTGCAGGACTTGCCGGCCAGCCGCAGCTCCGCCTCGTCACCCACCCGAAGCCCGAGCAGCGCGCGGCCGAGCGGCGAGTTGTAGGAGACGATCCCGGCCGCGGCGTCGCCGTCGTCATAGCCGCCGATCGAGATGCGTCGCGGCGTCGGTTCGCCCTCGACCTGGTAGCGCACGCGCGCCCCGAACACGACCTCGTCCGGCGCTCCCGCGGGCTCTTCGACGGTCACCGCGCGATCGCGCAGCTGCTCGAGCTGCCGCACGCGCTTCGCGAGGCGCTGCATCTGCCGCTGGTTCTCCTCGAACGCGAAGTTGTCGTGCCAGACCGAGCTGTCGCCCGACTCGGCGGCGGCGGGGTTGTCCTTGCAGATCGCGTCGAACTCCGCCCGCGCGCCGGCGATGCGCGCCTCGAGTCGCAACACGCCCTCCCGGGTGAGGAACACCGCCTCGTTCGTCGTGGTCATGCCGCGCTCCGCGGCCGCGCGTACAGCGCGTCGATGATGTGTGCGGCCAGCGCCGCAGGTGTCTCCAGATCAGTGCGGACCGGCGCGAACACTTCGAGTCCGAGCCGATGCGCCCAGGCGATCGCGCGCTCCCCGACCTCGGCGAAGAACTCCAGCGAGCCCGGCTCCGACTGCCGCGCCGCGAGCGTCGCCGGGCTCGCCGTGACGGGGATGACGATCGGCCGCTCCCGCGCGGCGAGCGCCTCGCAGAGCGGCCGGAAGCTCCGCCCGACGCCCGGGCTGCGGAGCTCGGCATAGGCGAGGTTGCCCGGGTGCCAGGTCTCGATGATCCGCGGCGCACCGCGCGGCCAGCGCAGATCCCGCGCCGTCTCGAGGTCGAAGAGCGCCTCGTCGAAGCCCTCCTGGGCGCTCTCCGCCGTGCGCCCCACGGGCCGCAGCGTCGGATCCTCCGCGAGCCTGCGGCCGAGCTCGTCATGGAAGCTCCAGCCCAGCGCGCGCGCGAGCGCCGCACCCAGCGTGCTCTTGCCTGCGCCATGGGGACCGACCAGCACGATGGACGTCACGCGAGCACCTCCGCCTCGAAGCGATCCCAGTCGGCGTCCGCCGCCGCCGCTCCACGAAGGAGAGAGGCGCGAAGGTCGAGCGTCTGACCGGGCCGCAGACACGGCCGCAGCTCGCCGCGGTGATCGAGCCGGAACGCGTGGATCCCCTCGCGGCAGCTCGCGCGCTGCGGGCAGGCGCCACACGCGCGCCAGGGCGCCACGAGCCCGAGCTGCTGGTGCTTCACCTCGACCTCGAGGCCGTTCGCCCACCGCAGCCGCAGCGTCGGCAGGCTGTCGGGATCCGGCTCCTCGTGCGTCGTCGTGGGCGCGCCGCAGAGGCGATGCAGCACGTCGATCAGCGAACGGTGCGACAGCTCGGGCCGGTTCAGATCGTCGAGCACGTTCACGACGACGGGCCGGCCGGCGGCCCACGTGAGGAGCGCGAGCAGGTCCGCCTCGTCCTCGCGGCCGCCGTAGACGTAGTTGAGCTTCACGGGGCGACCGTGTTCGAGCAGCCGCGCCAGGAAGCGGTCTCGCGTCGCGCGGAGCTTCGGGTTCCCGCTCCGGCGCGCGAAGGCCTCGGCGCCGAAGCCGTGGATGCTCAGGTTGCAGCGCGAGAGCCCCGCGGCGAAGAGCGCGTCGAGCCGCTCCGCCGGCACCGCGCCGGAGGTGATGACCGAGAGGTCGACGTCGGGCGCAGAGGCGCGGACGCGCCGCACGACCTCGGGCAGATCCGAGCGCAGCAGCGGCTCTCCGCCGAGGAGCTTCAGCTTGCGCACGCCGCGGCCGATCGCGAGCTGCAGAACTGCCGTCAGATCGTCGGTCGAGAGGTCGTCGCGTGCCGTCGAGAGGTCGCCCTCGCCGTGGCAGTAGGCGCACTGCATCGGGCAGGCGGTCGTTACGATCACGCGCAGGTACGTGGGCGCCGCGGCGTGCAGCTCCGCGCGCAGCGGCAGCGTCGGGCGAAGCAGGCGGGCGGCAGGGACGTCGGGGGCGGCGGTGGTCGTGCTCATGCGGAGGGGAGGGCGACATACGGAATGGTCTGACATCCGTGCGCCCGCTTCCTGGGATTCGCGGTGGCCGCGGCCGTTCTCGGTCCGAGCGCGCGCAGCGCGGCGTTCGCGTGGATCGACCAGCCACGGTGCGGGGCGAGCATTCACCCTGCGCGGCTGTCAGACTCGGCCCGCGCCGGCCCTCTCGATACCGAACTCGACCTCCGGAGGGACGGATGAAGCTCATCGGCCTCGACTTCGAGACGGCGAATCCCAGGCGCAACTCCGCGTGCCAGATCGGCCTCGCCGTCCTCGAGGACGGCAAGCTCGTCGACAGCTTCGTCAGCTACGTCCGCCCACCGGGCGACTTCTTCTGGGCGAACATCCGCGTCCACGGAATCACGGAGGCGAAGGTCCGCACGGCGCCGACGATGGCCGAGCTCTGGCCGAGGCTCGCCCGCTAC
>CAYHCR010000185.1:0-6829 GCA_964354895.1 uncultured Myxococcales bacterium
TACCGTGGCGCTCCTGAGCGCGCCACGGCACCAGACATTTCGATCGAGCCTCTGAAGTGCTGTCCGAAGCGCTGAGCGTCCAGCAGCTCTTCAGCGCGTACGCAGGTGGCGATCGACCGCGACGCCCGCCGCGATCGACCCGCCGATCGCGAGCACGCCCGCGACGACCGGCGTCGCGAGGCTCCCCACGACGGCCGAGACGAGCGCCCCCGCCGCGAGCGAAGCGCCGGCGACCGCCCCGGACGCGACCGCGCTCTGCTTGACCTCCTCCGGCGAGGGCTCGCCGCGTCCATATCGGACGGCGTCCTTCACGAGATCGACCCCGACGATCGCGACCGCCGTCAGCGCCGTCTGACCGACGAGCCCGCGCGCGAGTCGCGGCGCCAGGCGCAGCGCGACCTCCCGCAGCCCGATCACGGCCGCGCCCTTCACGGCGCCATCGACGCCGCCCGCCACGGACGCCTTCGCGACCTCCCCGACGACCTCGCTCTTCTTCTTTTCGCCCTTCATCACCGCCCGCGCGCCGTCGCGCGCAGCGATCGCCGCGCCAGCCACGGCGCCGATCGCCGCGCCGACCTTCGTCGCCTGGCCGAGCTCCGTGACCCACGCCGCTGGAGGGCGAGCGACGGGGGGCGGACGCGGCGCTCTGGGGCTGGGTCGGGCGATCGGCACGGGGCCTCCGTCGGAAGTTCAGACCGACTCTACGCCGGAGCGCCGTGGGAGGTTCCCGAGCCCGCCCGGCCCTACTTGACGAGCGCGCTGATCGCCTTGAACTCCGGCGAGCCCGCGCGGCCGAGCAGGTCGAAGAGCACGGCCTCCGTCGAGCTCAGCGTCGCGCCAGCCCGCGCGAGCAACCCGAGGCCGACCTCGCGGTTCTCCACGGAGCGCGAGCAGACCGCGTCGCTCGCGACGTGGACGTCGGCGCCACCCCGCGCCAGATCTCGCGCCGTCTGGAAGACGCAGACGTGCGTCTCCATCCCGCAGAGCACGACTTGCCGCCGGCCCGTCGCCGCGAGCGCCTCGATGAAGGAAGGGACCTCCGCGCAGGAGAACGCGAGCTTCTCGAACGGCCGCACCCCCTCCGGCAACGCCGCCACGAGCGCCGGGAGGGTCGGACCCAGCCCGCGCGGGTACTGCTCGGAGAGGAAGACCGGCAGCCCGAGCACCTTTGCGCCCTCGATCAGGATCCGCGCGTTCCTCTCCACCGCGGTCCGCGCCTGCGCAGGCATCGCGGCGAACAGGCGCTCCTGCACGTCGACGAGGAGGAGCACGGTGTTGCGCCGATCCAGGGAGAGGTTGGCCATGGCATCCCTTCAGACCGCGTAGCCCTGCATGCCGCTCTTCGCGGGCGCGTCGGGGTCGATCATCACGTTCACGCAGGCGACCGTGTTCGAGGCGAGCGCGCGCTCCAGCGCCGGCCGGATCTGCGCGGGCTCCGTCACGTGCTCGCCGTACCCGCCCATCGCCTCGACGATGCGGTCGTAGCGGGTCGGGTTCAGCAGCGTCGCCGGAGACTTGTCCACGCCGAACATCTGCACCTGCGGCAGCCGGATCTGGCCCCACGCGGCGTCGTTTCCGACGACGACGATCATCGGCAGCCGGAAGCGGATCGCGGTGTCGAAGTCGAAGCCGTTGAGGCCGAAGCTGCCATCTCCCTGCAGGACGACGATCGGCCGGTCCGGATGGAGCAGCTTTGCGGCGATCGCGAAGGGAGCGCCGACGCCCAGGCATCCGAGCGGGCCCGGATCCAGCCACCGGCCGGGCGCCTTGAGCTTGATCGTCTTCGCGGCCATCGCGACGTAGTTGCCTCCGTCGGCGATCCACATCGGATCTCGGTCGCCCTCGTTGAAGAAGTCGCTGAGCTCCTTCGCGAGCCGGCTGTGGTGGATCGGGACGCCCGCGTCCCGCTCGTGGACCGAGAGCGCCTCGAGGCGCTTGCCCTCGCGGATCCGCAGCTCGGCGAGGAAGGCCGACCGATCCGGGCACGGCCCGACGGCCTCCCGCAGCTGCCGAAGCACCGTCTGCGCGTCCCCCGAGATCCCGAATTCGACGGCCCGGTTGCGGCCGATCTCGGTCGGATCGACGTCGATCTGCACGAGCTTCGCGTCCTCGCGGAAGGCATCGCCATAGCCGAGGCGGAAGTCGAGGGGCGTGCCGACGACGAGCACCAGGTCGGCCTCCGCGAGCGCCTCCTTGCGGGTGTGCTGGAAGAACTGCGGGTGCGTCGGCGACATGCAGCCGCGCCCCGAGCCGTTGAGGAAGACGGGAAGTCCTGCGTGCTCCGCGAGCAGGCGGAGCTCGTCCACGGCGTCGTCCCACCAGATCGACGAGCCGCCGATGATCGCCGGCTTCTTCGCGGTCCGCAGCGCCTCGGCCGCGCGCGCGACGATCGCCGGATCCCCGGCGGGCTTGCCGCGCGTCCGGTACTGCGTGGGGAGCTTCGGGAGGTCGGCGCCGTTCTCGAGGACGTCCCACGCGAACTCGAGGAACACCGGGCCCGGCCGACCGCTCATCATGATCCGGAAGGCCTTCGCGAGGTAGGCCGGCACGAGCTCCGGAGACGGCACCCGATCGGCCCACTTCGTGATGCGCAGGAAGAGATCGACCTGCTCCATCTCCTGCAGGGAGCCGCGGGACTGGTTGAAGATCGGGGCCGCCCCCCCGATGAGCAGCATCGGCGACGAGGCGGCGAACGCGTTCGCGACGCCGGTGAGCGCGTCCGTGACGCCCGGGCCCGCGGTGACGATCGCGACGCCGGGCGAGCGCGTGAGGCGGGCGTAGGCGTCGGCCGCATGCGCGGCTGCCTGCTCGTGGCGGGTGTCGACGACGGCGATCCCCTCCTCGACGCACGCCGCGTAGATCGGCGCCACGTGGAGGCCGGAGAGCGTGAAGACGTGTCGGATGCCCTCTGCCTTGAGCATCTTCGCGACCAACTGCGCGCCCTTCAACGACGGCATGACTCCCCCTCGGAGTGGACCCGTCGCACGAGGTCACCCTGCCGCGCGGCGCGGCCGGTCGACCTCGGCGATCGGGAGGGCGGCAGCCTAGAACGAGCGGCGGGCGACCTGCCACCCGCGCTGGACCCGCGGGTTCACAGGCGGGCGTGTTCTTTTCTTTTCCCTCGATCAGGTGGCAGGTATCGTGCATTCCACCCTCTTCGTCCGTCCCAACCGTCACCGGGAGACCGCGTCGCGATGACCCCGTCTGCTGAACTGCGCAAGTACGACGATGCCCGCGCCCTGCCTGCGCCGCCGATCGCGCTCTGGGCCTTCTTCCTGATGCTCGGCGCCGCGGCCTTCGTCGCGCTCTCGCGGCTGGGATGAGCGAGCCTGGAGCGGCCCTTCGCGCCGCGCTCGAGGCGCTGCCGGAGGCCTCTCGGGTCGCGTTCGGCCTCGCCTTCGGGGCGCGCGCGGCCGCGTACGGTCTCACCTACACCTCGGACGCGGGCGAGAAGCCGATCCCGGTGGCGTTCCCGCCGGTCATCGAGCCACGGGCTCGGACGGAGGCCCGCGGTCGGCTCGCACGCACGATCACCGGCGCCCTGGTGAAGACGGCGCGCGCGGTCCTCGACGGCGCGCGCGGTCCCGTCATCCGCGCCGAGCTGCTCGACGAGCTGGCGCCGCTGGAGCGGCCGATCGTCGAGGGGACGTACGCCTCGCTCGACGTGCTCGCGACCGTCCGCGTGGACATGTTCCGAACCGCCTCGGGGCTCGACCGCGTGCTCGAGCTCAACGCGACGATCCCGGCGATGCAGGGCTACTCGGACATCGCCGCGCGGGCCTTCCTGGAGGTCGCGCTCGAGCAGTTGGCAAAGCTGCCCGAGTCCGAGGCGCGCGCGCTGGCGGAGGCCGCCACGCGCCAGAGCGGCTCCAACGCCGCCGATCTGCTCGCCTCGTTGCGCGCGTGCTTCCGCGCGCGCGGAGGCAGCCACGATCACCCCCGGATCCTCCTCGTCCATCGCGATGGCGACGCCCAGCTCGGCGAGCTGCGCTATCTCGCGAGGCACTTCACCGCCGAGGGCTGCGAGGCGCGCTGCGCCACCGCGCGCAGCGTGCGACTCGTCGACGGCGCGGTCGAGGTCGACGGCTTCCGCCCGGAGCTGATCTACCGCCACGTCTTCGCGCGCCGCGTCGAGCCCGACTGGCCCATGGCCGAGGTGCTGCGCGATCCGGTGAAGCACCGGCTGGTGAACCCTGTCGACCCCCAGCTCGAGCAGAAGGGCATGCTCGGCGAGCTCTCCGCAGCGGCGCAGGATCCCGCGATCGCAGCGTCGTTTGGTCTCAGCGAGGACGAGATCCAGGCGGTGGCGCGCCACGTCCCGTGGACCCGGAGGCTGGTCCCAGGCGCCGTCCGGCTCGTCGACGGCCGCGAGCTCTCCGATCTGGTCGCGTGGGTCCGCGCGCACGCCGCTGACGTCGTCGTGAAGCGCTCGTGGGACTTCGGCGGCAAAGGTGTCTTCCTCGGCGCCGAGCACGGCGACGAGAGCTCGACGACGCGCACCACCGAACGCTTCGGCCGGGCGCTGTCGTGGCCGGAGTTGGTCGATGCCTGCGCCGCCGAGCGCGGCTGGGTCGTGCAGGAGCGCGTCCCGCTCCCGTCGGTGCCGCTCTTCATCGTCGCGGGCGGAGAGGTGCTCTCGCGCGAGGTCTTCGTCGATCTCTCCGCGTACACCAGCTTCGGGACGACCGCGGTCCCGGCGGGCGGCGTCTGCCGGGCGTCGGGCTCGCCGATCGTCAACATCCAGAGCGGCGGCGGCGTCACCCCGCTCATCTCGGCAGAAGCGATCGCGACGATCGAGGCACGACTGCCCGGCGAAGGCTGACCGAGGTCGGGCGCGGTGAATCCGCGGCCGCGCGAGGAGCGTCCGCGCTGCCGCGCCTGGAGGCGAGGACCGCACTCCAGATCGTGCGTGAAGCGCCCGGGCCCTTTCGCTAGCCCAGATCCCGGATCTGCTGGGGCGGGATCGGATCGCCGGCGAGGAACGCATCGCACAACACACGCAGGGCTCGATCTGCCGGCGGCCGTCCGCACGCAGCCTGCGCGTCACGCACGAGCCGCTGCTCGTCGCGCGTCAGCCGGCCGTCGATGATCGCCGCGACCGCGAGCAACCGCAGCACGGTCGACTGCTCGTCGCGGGGCAGCTTCGCGATCCCGGCGAGGAACGCGGCCGTGTCGTCCACCACCGCGAGGGCCGGCTCTCCGAGGCGCCGCCGAAGCTGCCGCAGCAGCAGCACGAGGTTCGGGTGCGCGTCGAACGAGCGGACGATCGCGCTGCCGACGGCGCGGATCGCCTCGATCTTCGCCGGCGCCGAGAGCCCGTCGAGGTCATCGGCAAAGCTGCCCTCCAGCAGCTCGCGGATCGCGGAGGGCCCCATCGCGCGGATGCGAGCCTCGCGCAGGACCTTCCACGCGATGAGCGCGTCCCAGAGACCCGTGATCGGGATCGCCGTGAAGGCGAGCCACGCGCGCAGGACCGAGCGCCCGAGGAGCCGGCGGATCAAGGCCTTGGCGACGAAATTCGAGGCGCCGACCTTCACCTTGTAGAGCAGCGACGAGACGAGCAGCTTGAGCTTCGAGGCCTCGCGGCGCGGATCCACCCCGAAGACCGCGTCGGTCGGGTTCGGGATCTCGAGCGCGGCGCGGGCGAGCCCGGCCGCAAGCATGTACGAGTCCCCGTGCGCCTCGGCGGGCCAGAGCCGCAGCCCGGCGGCGTGGGCGAGCTTGTGCACGCTGCGCAATCCGTCCCAGTACAGGAAGCCGATCTCTCCCGTCGCGGCGAGGGCGACGATCGGCGCGAACGCCGCCCAGAACAAGAGCTGCCGCTCGATCGTCGCGAGCTCCGGCGCCGGCCCGAGGATGAGGGGCGAGAGGATCGTCTCTCCGATCGCGGCGACCAGCGCGGAGATCGCGCCTGCGAGGAACGCCCGGAAGACGGCGCCCCGAACGACCGAGCGCAGCTCGCGCCGTTCGTCGGCGTTGAGGACGTGGATCGCGTCGGTCGCGGCCGCCTCGGGGAGCGCCGCCGAGAGCTTTTGCAGGTAGCGAACGCCGAGGCGCTCGAGCAGCGGCGGCACGGCGACGTACGGCACGGCGGGGGCTGACACGCCCGCAGGATGCCGCAGCCAAGCGGCGCTTGCCAGCCGCAGCATCGTGTTCCCGACCGGCGCGCAGCCCGCTACGATGCCCGGCGAATGAGCACCTATGAAGCCCCGCGTTATCTCCCGCTCGGGCCGATCCTCTCCGGGGTCGGCTCGCGCGCGTTCCTCGGCGCGGACCTCTCGGGCAGCGGCCTGCGCGCGGTCGCGCTGATCTGGGTGCCCGACGAGCTCGTTCGGGATCCCGTGCGCTTCGCGCGGCTCGAGGCCGAGACGACCGAGGCGGCGCGGATCGAGCACGCCAACGTGCTCCGTGTGCTCGGCGTCGCGCGCCTCGACGAGGGGATCGCGCGCGTCACGGAATTCGCCGACGGAGAGACGCTCCGCCGCGTCCTCGACGAGGGGAAGACCAGGGGTCGGGCGCTCTCTCCGTTGGTCGCCGCGCGCATCGCCGTCGACGCCTGCGCCGGCGTGGCGGCCGCCGCGCTCGTCGAAGGGACCGCGCCCGGGACGCGCCCGTTCTCGGTCCACGGCGACCTCCGGCCCGAGACGATCCTCGTGTCGTTCGAGGGCATCACGAAGGTCGCCGGCTACGGCGCGCTCGCGGTCGCGCCACGCGAGGCCGACGGCCGGCGCGTCGTGCACCGCCGTGACTATGCCGCGCCCGAGCAGCTCCGCGGTGGCCGCTCGGCAGCCACGCGCGCGACGGACGTGTACGCGGTCGGCGCCGTCCT
>CAYHCR010000186.1:0-6823 GCA_964354895.1 uncultured Myxococcales bacterium
CACCGCGCTCGAGCGCCCCGCCGGGACCGGTCGGGACGACCTGCCGTTCGACGCGATGGAGCTCTTCGACGGCAAGCGCATCGACCAGCTCGTCGGCACGCCGGAGGAGCCGGGCGCTTACCTGGACTGGGTCGCGCTCATCGACCGCGGCCGGCGCGTCACCTTCACGGGCAATTCTGACTCGCACACCTTCTCTTCCGAGCCGGGCTACCCGCGCAACATGGTGGCGAGCGCGCCCGACGCCGATCTCGAGGCGCTCAACGGGGCGATCCTCGCCGGGCGCGTGATCGTCATGGCGGGGCCGTACCTGCGGGTCGAGCTGCGCGGGGAGGGCGGCGCCGTCGCGGGCGTCGGCGCGATCGGCCGGCCGGGGACGCTGCACGTCGAGGTCGACGCCGCGCCGTTCGTCGACGTCGAGACCGTGCGCGTGCTCGAGCGGGGTGTCACGGAGCTCGCGCGCTTCACGCAGGCGGCCGGGCAGATCGCGCCGGGGCCCGCCGCGCGACGCCTCGTCATCGACGTGCCGATCACGCCGGCGGCAGATACGTGGTTCCTCGTCGAGGCGAAGAGCGATCGACCGATGACGCCGGTCTATGGCGACCCGCCGCTCACGATGACGAACCCGATCTTCGTGGACGTCGGCGGCGACGGCTGGACGCCGCCGCTGCGGTGACGGCCGCGCTCCTCGCGCTCGCGCTCGCGGCGGGCTTTCCGGCGACGGACGGGCCCGAGGTCCTGCGCACGACGGCCGAGACGAGCCGCTTCCTGCGGACCGGTCGCCACGACGAGGCGGTGCGGCTGTGTGAGGCGTTCCAGCAGAGCTTTCCGGGCAAGGCCCGCTGCCTCGAGGTCGGCGTCACGCCGGAGGGGCGGCGGATCGTCGCGATCGCGGCGAGCGCGGACGGCGTGCTCGATCCGTCGACGGCGCGCGCGCGGGAGCGGCCCGTCGTCCTGCTGATCGCCGGGATCCACGCCGGCGAGATCGAGGGCAAGGACGCGGGGCTGCTGCTGCTGCGGGATCTCCTCCAGGGCGCGATCGAGCCGGGGGCGCTCGGCCGCGTCACGCTGTTGTTCGTGCCGATCTTCAACGTCGACGGCCACGAGCGGTTCGCGCCGAACCAGCGGCCCAACCAGAACGGGCCCGTCGAGACGGGCTTTCGGACGACGGCGCAGGGGCTCAACCTCAACCGCGACTGGGTGAAGGCCGAGGCGCCCGAGATGCGCGCGCTGCTCGGGCTGATCGGCGCGTGGGATCCGGTCCTCTACGCAGACCTGCACGCGACCGACGGCGCGAAGTTCCGCCACGACGTCGCCGTGCTCGCGGAGCCCACGCAGGTCGGGCCCGCGGGGCTCAAGGCCGCGGGGCAGGCGATGCTGGCAGAGCTGCTCACGGGGCTCACGGCCGACGGTCACGCGCCGATCGATTTCTACCCGGAGTTCGTCGAGCGCGACGATCCGACGAGCGGCTTCGAGCGGGGCTTCCCGCCGCCGCGCTTCTCGACGAGCTACGGCTCGCTGCGCAACCGCTTCAGCGTGCTCGTCGAGACGCACTCGTGGCGGCCGTACGGCGAGCGGGTGAAGGCGACGTGGGACGTGACGCGCGGCCTCGTGCGGCTCGCGGCGCGCGACGGCGTGCGGTGGCGCGCGCTGCAGGATCGGGCGGATCGCTCCGATCGCGAGCTGCCGCCCAGGGAGGTCGTGCTCGCGTGGGGCACGACGGCCGTCCCCCGGCCGATCGAGTTCCTGGGCTACGCGTACGAGCGCGGGCCCTCGGCGCTCTCGGGCAAGCCCTGGATCCGCTACGACGACAGCAAGCCGCAGAGCTGGACGGTGCCGCTCCGCGAGGCGCTGCTGCCGCGGCTCGTCGCGACGGTGCCGGCCGGCTACGTGATCCCGGCCGCGCACGCGGCGCGCGTCGGGGCACTCCTGCAGCTGCATGGCTTCACGTTCGAGCGGCTCGATCGGGACGTCCCGGCGGCGGCGGTCGAGGCCTTCCGCGCGACCGAGGCGAAGCTGCGGCCAGCGACGCTCGAGGGGCGTCCGAGCGTGCTCGTGACCGGCGCGTGGGCGGCCGAGCCGATCGATCTGCGGCAGGGCTCGCTCTGGGTCCCGACCGCGCAGCCCGGCGTGCGGCTGCTGGTGCAGCTCCTCGAGCCGCAGGCGCCCGACTCGATCGTCAGCTGGGGCGGCCTCGCCGCCGCGTGGGAGCCGCGCGAGTACGTGGAGGACTATCTGCTGGAGTCGTTCGCGCGCGAGCTGCTCGCGAAGGATCCGGCGGTGAAGGCGGCCTTCGAGGCGAAGCTCAAGGAGCCCGCCTTCGCGGCGGATCCGACCGCGCGCCTGGGGTTCTTCCACGAGCGCCACCCCGCGCGGGATCGGACCTACCGGCTCTACCCGATCCTGCGGGCGGCAGCTCGCCCCGGCCGCTAGGCGGGCAGTCGTGCAGCGAGGAACGCCGCGAGCGCGTCGAGCGCGGCCTCCGGGATCTCGTGGCCGCCGTCGAACGGAAGGAACGTGCGCTTGAGGCCGCCCTCGTCGAGCAGGCGGCCGAGCGCCTCGGCGGCGAAGTACGGCAGCACGGGATCGACGCGGCCGTGCGTCTGCAACACCGGCAGACCTGCGCGACGTCCCGCGCGGGCGCGCCAGTCGGCGCCGTTGACCGGCGCGCCGGAGAGGATCGCGAGGCCGGCGGGCCGCTCGTCGAGCCGCAGCGCGAGCTCGGTGGCGAGCATCGACCCCTGCGAGAAGCCCGCGAGCACGAGCCGATCGGGCGAGAGGCCGCTCTGCGTGAGCGCGGCGTCGACACACGCGTGCAGCGCGCGGCGCGCTTCGGCCATCCCCTCCGGGACCTCGTCCATCCAGGTCAGCGCGGCGGTGGGGTCGAGCGCCGCGCGTTGCCAGCGGCCGACGTCGATCAGCCACCACGCGCGCGCCTCGCCGCCGAACATGCCACCGAGCGGGATCGGCGCCGCAGGGAAGACGAAGCGCGCCCGGGCGAGGCGCGGCTCGATCCGGACGAGCTCGGGCGCGAGGCCGACGAGGTCGTCGCCGCCGGCGCCGAAGCCGTGGGCGAGCACGACGAGCAGGTCGGGGCGTTCACCGGGATCGACGATGACTGCGTCGAGGGGGCCGAGGCGGGTGCGGAGGGC
Source organism: uncultured Myxococcales bacterium (assembly GCA_964354895.1). GTDB lineage: Bacteria > Myxococcota > Myxococcia > Myxococcales > Vulgatibacteraceae > CAYHCR01. Next base: position 3,150 of record CAYHCR010000186.1, read on the forward strand.
TCGCATGCGCGCAAGGTGGCCCGGCGGGCCGGTGGCAGCAAGCGGCGCGGCGGGCTGCGAAGGCGGGAGGTGCGGGTCGGGGCGGGCCGATCGAGCCAGCGCAGGCAGCGCTGTTCTCCTCCTGTCCGTGACAGCTACGCGACGCAGAGATAGTCGACGCCCTCCCGCCAGCCCCGCTCGTCGAGGTGCGCGCGCACGAGCGCCCGCGCGCCGCGGAACGCGACGGCGACGAGCAGCGGCGTGGCGCCCGGCGGCGGAAGTGCGTCGGGCGCGAGGATCGGCGCCTCGCGCCGCCGCCGTCCGATCTTGTTGCGGTCGACGTCGACGAAGAACGCGGGCCGGATCCCATGGGGCTCGAGCGCGCGGGCGAGCGCGGTGCCGGTGCGTCCGGCGCCCCAGATCCCGCAGCGCGCCGAGCCGGCGAGCGGTCCGGCCGCGAGGTGACGCGCCTTGAGGGCCAGGTGGGCCCGTTTGCCGTAGCGCGGATCGGTGCGCGTGAGCCGGCCGGGGTGGTCGCGCCAGAAGAGGAGTCGAGCGGGCAGGTTTGCCAGCCGTTCGCCGCGCGCGAGCATCGTCAGCCAGAGATCATAGTCCTCGGGCACGCCGCGCTCGACCCAGCCGCCGGCCGCCGCCAGAGGCCCCGCGCGCAGCAGCACGGCCGGGTGGACGAGCGGGCTCTCGACGAAGCGCTCGCGGTGGATCTGCTCGGGCGAGACGAGCCCGGCCAGCCAGCGGGCATAGAGCCGCATACCTTCCATCGGCGGCGGGAAGATCGTGACCGCGCAGCCGACGCCCGCGAGCGTCGGCTCGGCGGCGAGCGCCGCGACCTGTCGCTCGAGCCGCCGCGGATGGGCGACGTCGTCCGCGTCCATCCGCGCGATCAGCGGCGCGCGGCACGCGGCGCGCCCGAGCTCCAGCGCCGCGACGATCCCGCGCCCCGGGCCCTCGAGCACGCGCAGCCGTGGCTCATGGGGCGCGATCTCGCGCAGGAATGCGGCGGTCGCGTCGGAGGAGCCGTCGTCGACGAGCACGATCTCCAGGTCCGTGAAGCTCTGCCGGAGGAGCGATCCGAGCGCGGCTGGCAGCGTCGGGGCCGCGTCCCGCGCAGGCAGCAGCACGCTCACGGCGGGCACGGATCCTCCGTCGGGCCCAGTTCGACGCGCCGCAGCCGCCGCTTCCTGTGCAGCCGAACCCAGAGGCGCAGCTCGAGCGCAGGCTCGTCCGCGCCGCTGTGCCCGACGAAGAACGGCACGTCTCCGAGCCCGATCGCGCGCAGGGGCGCCGCGTCCGGGAGGGGGAGCCCCGCGCCTGCCCGCGCCACGCCCGCCAGCACCGCGGGCGAGCGCAGCCGGTTCTCCTCGAGCAGGCGCAGGTACAACCGGCCGAGCGTCGCCACGGCGGCGTCGGGCGACGGCACCAGGGCGCGACCCTCGAGCTCGCGGACCAGGGACAAGGCGTGCTCCGGCGCTGGGAACCTGCGGCGCGAGAGGCTATAACCCGGGGTTCCAAGATGGGCGAGCGAGGGGAGAGCGGGCCGGCAGCGCCGAGAGGCGCGGACGGCGCAGGGGCGGGCGACACGGCGCGATCGCCGTCCGCCGGGGACGTCGTGCGCCTCGTCTCCGGCGGCGCCCGTCGCGCGCCCGCGGGCAGCGCGCGAAGATTGCTGGGGCTGCCGGCCTCCCGCTCGATCGACTCCCTGCGCGTCTTCGTCCCGACGCTGCCGCCGACCTTCGAGCCGAGTACGGACGCCGCGTCGGAGCGTCGCCGCGAGCAGCACCGCGCCCGCGCTCGGCACCACAGCGAGGCTGGCGCGTTCGCGCTCGCGTTCGTGGAGCTCGTCCGCGCGGCGTCCGCGGCGCCTGCGACGCGCGAGCTGCTGCGGGAGCTGCGGGTGGCCGGGGCGAGGGCGGGGCCCGGCGCGGACGTCTCCGCGGCGCTCGAGGGGCTGCTGCCGCGCACGGGGCCTTCGGTCGGCGTCGAGATCCTGCGGCTGCTGGCGCGCGAGGCGCGGCGCGACGGCCGGCTCGCGGAGGCGCGGCTGCACCTCTACCGGCTGCTGGCGACCCGGGCGGAGGATCGGCGCGCGCTGCGGACGCTCGCGGAGGTCGCTCGCGAGGAGGACCGGGTCGTCGAGCACGACGCGGCGCTCGGCGCGCTCGTCGCGCTGGAGCTCTCCCGGGATCACGGCCGGGCGGCAGCGCGGCTCGGGCTGCTTCGGGCGCGCGCGCTCGCGGACGCCGGCGACGCGGAGGGCACGGCGCAGCGGAGTCGGGAGGCGGCGCGCCACGCGGAGGGCTGTGGCGACGTGGCCGCGGAGATCGCCGCGCGCTCGGCGCTGGTGGCGGCGCTCGCGGCCGCCGGCCACGACGAGGCGGAGGTCGAAGAGGCGGCCGGCGGACTGCTCGACGCGGCGACGCGGGTCGGCGCGCCGGCGCTCGCGGGCGCCGCGCTCTCGCGCATGGTGGTCGACCACCCGGGCGCGGGGCACGCGATCGTCGCGCTCGCGGACGTGCTGACCGAGCGCGGCGACGAGGCGGCGGCCGAGCGACTGCTCCGCGAGGTGGCCCTCGCCCAGCCGGAGCAGGAGGCGGCGGCGCGGCGGCTCGAGGGCCGACTCGCGGCGCGGGCGGACTGGGCCGGGCTCGCGCGGCTCGCGCGGGAGCGGGCGGCGCGCCATCCGGACAGAAATGCGCGCGCAGAGCTGCTCGTGCGCGCGGCAGAGCTGTACGAGGACGAGCTCGACGAGCGGACGCTCGCGGCGAGCGTCTGGGCCGAGATCGCCTCGCTGACGGGCGATCCCGCGGCGCTGCAGGCGCAGCTGAGGCTGCTCGCGCAGCACGGCGATCCGGCGGCGGCGGATCGCGCCCTGGACGAGGCGGTGCAGGGCGCGCCAGACGTCCCGGCCAAGGTCGGCGCGCTGCTGGCGCGCGCTTCGGTCAAGCGGGATCGGGGCGATCGCAAGGCCGCTGCGGGCGATCTTCGGCTCGCGCTGCTGCTCGAGCCGGCCAATCTGCCCGCGAGCGCGGCGCTCGCGGAGCTCGGAGGCCTCTCTGCCGACGAGCTGGCGCAGGCGGTCGGCGCGGCCGAGCGGCGGGGCCCTGCGCGGGCCGACGCGCTGCGGGCGCTCGCGCACGCGTTCGAGGCCGAGGGGCGGCCCGCGGAGGCGCGCGCGGCCTGGGAGGAGCGGCTCGACGAACGTCCGGAGGATCGCGAGGCGGTCGAGCGGCTCCGGTCGATCTACCTGGAGGGGGGCGATCACGCCGCGTTGGCCGATCTGCTGGCAGAGCTGCTCACCTCGACGCCGCGCGGGCGGGAGGCCCCCGAGCGGCGCCGGGCGCTGGCGCGGGCGCTGGAGTCCTCGGGACGCCCCGGAGACGCGGCCGCCTATTGGCGTGAGGCCGCGCGGGAGACGCCGGCGGATCCCGAGGCGCTGCTGGGTCTGGCGGAGAACCGCGAGGCCGCCTCCGACCTGACCGAGGCCACCTGGGCCTACGAGGGCGCGGCGGCGTCGCACGCCGAGCCGCTCGTGCGCGCCCGCCTGTGGCGCAAGCTCGCGCAGCTCGTCGCGGCCGAGGACCCGCATCGAGCGATGATCTTCCGGCGGCGCGCGGAGGCGCTCTACGGGCTCTCCGGCACGGAGGAGCCCGCGGCGCCCGGCTACCGGCTCGCCGACG
>CAYHCR010000187.1:0-6822 GCA_964354895.1 uncultured Myxococcales bacterium
AGGCGGGTCTCGCCGCCGTCGTCGACGCCGGGCAGCTCTGCGTCCGGAGCCGCGCCCTCGCCGGTCGACTCGATCTTCTGCTCCCGGATCGCGATCTCGACCTTCTTCTCCTCCCGGCGCTTCACCGCGAGCCAGTCGTCCGAGAGCAGCGGCGGCTCGGCGAGCTGCGCGGGGCGCGCGGTGGAGCAGCAGAGCTTCACATCGGTCCAGTCTTCGCCCGTGGCCTGCCAGACGGCGGCCTCGCACTCGAAGCGCAGCTTGCTGCCGCGCAAGGTCGCGCGGTGCGCCGGTCGCCACAGCGCGCACGGCACGAGGTAGCCGATCGACAGCTCGACGTCGGCCGGGGCGTCGAGCGTCAGCAGCACCACCAGCTCCGCCTGCAGCCCCGCGTCGCTCGGCGCCTGCGCGCGGAGGAGCCGGTCGGCCGCCTGCTTCTGGAGCGTCGCCAGGCGCACCGCCTCCTCCGCCGCGGCGATCGTGACGTCGAGCTGCCGGACCTCGGCGAACGCCTCCGCGAGCCGCGGTCCGTCCTCCGGGCGCGGCTCGGCAGACCAGGGCAGCTCGCGCTGGATCGCCTGCAGGTGCAGCGCGACGACCTGCTGCGCGCGCTGGCGCGAAGCGTTGAGTCGGTCGCGCGTGGCCTGCGCGCGCGACTCGGCGATCGCCTTGCTGTCGCGATCGAGCGCCAGCTCGCGCAGCTTCTCGGGCCGCTCGATCGCGCCGACGCGGCGGTGGCGCACGACCCGCACGTCGTCGACGCGGCCGGCCGAGGCCTTCGGGAGCAGCGAGCGATCCACGGCGAGCGGCGTGACGGAGGCGAGGCGCAGGCGGTGCGAGCCGGCGGGCAGCGCGATCGTGCCCCGCCGCGTGATCTGCGCGCGATCCTCCAGCAACGTGACCTCGCGGATGGGGAGCGTCAGCTCGAAGGTGTGGTCCATGTTCAGTCCCTCCGGTTGCCGCCGACGAGCTCGTTCTTGCCGTCGATCTTCACCGTGTAGCGGAAGGTCAGCACCCGATCCGCGCCGGGCTCGAGCGTGACGACGACGCGCCGGCCGCCCTCGATCGGATCGCGATCGGCCTGGTCCCACTTGTCGAACTTCGGCTCGTGCGGCCCCTCGACGACCTCGATCTCCTTCACGCGATTCGGCTCGACGAGCGGCAGCCGCTCGCGGACCTCGACCTCGATCTTCGCGGAGAGCCGGCTGCCGAGCTCGATGGAGACCTCGTGCAGCAGCGAGAGCCCGCCGCCGAGCATGCCGTGCTTCTCCTCGGTGTAACGGGCGTTGCGCGCGACCTTGAGCGCCTCCTCGACGCCGAGGCCGATGGACAGCTCTGCGCCGCCGGGCACCGTGCGAATCGGCGCGGTCGTGAGGTACTCGCCCGCGAGATAGACCTCGCAGGGCCCGGACAACAGCGGCGCCTGCAGCGGGTTCTGCAGCGTCGCGAGCCGGACGGCGTCGGTCGACTCGCGCGGCACGACGACCAGCCGCGTGCGGATCGGCGCCTCGCGCGCGAGCAGGGGCACCGTGTGCGCCGCGCCGTCGCTCGGCACGTCGACGAGGCCCTCGGCCTCCCAGCGGTGATCGAAGTCGAGCTCCAGGCTCGCCGGATCCACGCAGCCGGCGGGCAGCTCTGCGGAGAGCGCGTGGTGGGAGAAGCTCTCGGCGCGCGAGAGCGCCGCACGGACCGCCCGCACCGCCTCGTCGCCGAGCCCCGTCACGCGATCTTCCGCGGAGAGGGGCCGGAGCCGACCGCGCGGCCAGGGGCCGGGGGTCGGTCCCGTCATCGAGAGCTCGCCGTAGCGCAGCAGCGCCTCCGCCGGCACGCCGCTGGCGCGCAGGCCGACGCCGGTGCTCTCGTCGGACTCGTCGAACTTGTCGAGCGCGCCGTCGCTGTCGTCGAAGGCGCCCGACTCTTCGTCCATGTCCATCGACGCCATCGGCATCGCGGCCAGCGACTCTTCCTGCCGCTCCCGCGGCGCCGACCCGGCCCCGATGGCGCCGAACATCGAGGCTGACTTCGCGCGGAGCTTGTCGGCCATCGGCGCAACGGCGCCCGCCGGTGGCGGCGCCATCGACCGGGAGACCGACGGCGCAGGCGCGGGCGCCGCCATCGGTCTGGCCGGCGGTCGCGGCGAGGGCGGCGGCATCATCGGGGCCGGCGGCGGCGGCGGCGGCGACTCCGGCCAGCTCTCCTTCGCGCGCTTCTTGCCGCCCTTCGCCTTCGCGGCCCCGCCGCCGCCGGGCAGGCCGCCGGTGCTGGTCGGCACGGCGAAGCCCTGCGGCAGCGCGGCGCCTTCCGCAACCGGCAACGCTTCCTGTGCGAGATCAAATGGCTCGAAGAGCTCGTCGACGCCCTGCGGCGGCGGACGCCAGCCCTTCGCCGGCGGCGCGGCCGAGGCGCGCCCGATGCGCAGGCTCGGCAGCTCCGGCAGCGCCTGCTCGCGCCGCAGATCCGCGGTGCTCAGCGAGAGCTTCGCGCGGTCCCACGCCTCGCCCGTCGACTGCGCGATCGCCGCCCGCAGCGCGAGCTCCGCCTTGTCTCCCGCCCGCGCGACGCGCAGCACGTAGGAGGGCGCCCAACGCGCGCCGACCACCTCGTACGAGAGCCGCAGCAGCGTGGGCGCAGGTCCGTCGCCGCGCAGCGCGAGGCGGACGGACTTGTACACAGGACGATCCTCGGGCCGCTCCTTCGCGCGCGCCTCGTCGCGCGCTCGAACGAGCCGATCGCGCGCCTCACGGGCGTCCCGCAATGCTTCCCACAGCGTCGCGCGCTCGTCGACGAGCCGCGTGGTCGTCTGGTCGACGTGGGCGAGCCAACCCTTCCACGCCGTGCCCGGCGCGGGCCGTGGCGGGCGACCTTCCCGTGGCTCCGGGAGCTCCAGCGAGAGGCCTGCGAGCAGCGCCTGCTCCTCGTCGACGCGCGCGAGCTGCTTCTCGAGCGCGGCGATCGCGCGAACCGCCTCGAAGATCGCCTCCTCGGTCGGCGGCACGAGCGTGCCGGACGGCGGCGGGAGCACGAGCTCGACGCGCACGTCTGCGGGCGTCCGGCGCGTGTCGCCCACGAGCGCGACGCGGACCGAGTCATCCTGCAGCGTGAGCGGGAGGCCCGAGAGCACGAGCTCGGCGTCGCCCAGCGCTGCGGGTGGGGCGGCCTCGCGGAAGACGCGGGCGCCGCGGCGATAGAGGTGGACCTCGCGGACGACCGAGGCGAGCTCGACGGGGGCGGACATGGGTGCCTCCTCGTGGGACGCGCGGACCCTACTACGCGCCCCGCGCGGTGGCGCCCGCGACGAGCGCCTGCGCCGCTTCCTTCGCGAGCGCCGCCGCGGGCAGCCCGAGCGCACCTCCTGCGCGGGGCAGGCCCTCGGCGAGCTGGAGGATCCCCTGGGCCGTGCAGAAGGCGACGTTCGCGAGCCGGCGCGGGTGTACGCCGCGCGCGAGGCGGCCGGCGCGGCGCTCCTCCTGCAGCCGGCGCTCGAGCGCCCCCATCGTGCGCGCCGCGAGCGGGTAGAGCTCCCGGGCGAGCAGCCCCCTGGGCGCGCGCAGCCGCGCCGGCAGCACGAAGGCGAGCCGGAAGCGGTCGAGATCCGCGAGGTGAAAGGCGACGCGCGCGGTGACGAAGCGACCGAGCGCGGTGAGGCCGTCGGGCGCGCGCTCGATCGCGGTGACGAGCGCGTCGGTCTCCGCGCGCAGCACCTCGAGGACGAGCTCGAAGTGCAGCGCCTCGGCGGTCGGGAACGAATAGAAGACGGCCGCCTTGGAGACGTCGGCCTCCCGCGCGACCGCGGCGATCGTCAGCGCGTCCGGCCCGCGCTGCTGCACGATCCGCCGCGCCGCCGCGACGAGCACGGCCCGCCGCGCGGAGACCTTGCCCGCCGCCCGCCGGAGCGCGTCGGGGGAGGCCACGCGCGGCCCGGCCGAGCGTGGATCAACGGAGCGCCGCACGGAGGGCCTCCTTTCCACCGCGCTCGAGCACCTGGCCGTGGGCGACGATCACGCGATCGAAGTCGAGATCGAGCAGCCGCTCGACCGAGGCGCGGTACGCCGCGCGGTCCTTCGTCCAGACCCGGTGCAGCATCGTCTGGCCGAGTCCGCCCCACGCCCCGCTCGCCTTGAGGTAGCCGCGCGTCAGCCACGAGGGGCTCTCGAGGAAGTGGAAGAAGAGATCGCACAGCACGAGCGTGCGGCTCGACACGTGCAGGAACGCCACCTCCTGCAGCCTCGGCATCCCGTCGATCACCACCTGCCGCAGCGACGGATCGATCGGCGCCTCCGTCACGACCGCGTCGAAGGCGAGATCACGGCGCTTCTGCGCGAGCCCCGGGACTCCGTGCAGCTTCGCGTCCGGGAAGGGCTGCCGCGCGTGGCCGAGGAACAGGTGATGGCCGAGGTTCGGGCCCACGAGGTGCCGCACGCCGCCGAGCCGCTGCAGCGCCTCCACGTCCTCCTGTGCCAGCGGGACCGGCGAGTGGAGCAGCACGCCGCCGCCCTGCAGCGAGCGCGCGGTGGCCCGGCCGCCGAGCTGCAGGCCCAGCAGGGACCGGTGGAGGTCGAGCACGGCGACGCCGTCGGCGATCGGGCGGAGCATTCTGACCTCGGGTTAGAAAAGTGACCTACGGTCAGAAACTAGCCGGCCCGGCCGCCGGCCGCCAGCCGGTCCGGGCCGCGGCCGGCGTGGGCCTGTACGTCGGCGTCGGGCTGGCTAAGATGCGCGGCGTGCCACGCATCCTGGTCATCGACGACAGCGAGGTCGTCCTCGAAGCCGCCGCGGCGGCGCTCGAGGAGGCCGGCTACGAGGTCCTCACCTCGACGGCGCCTCGCGCGCCCGACGAGGCGGTCGACTTCGTGCTCCTCGACGTGCAGATGCCGGACGTGTTCGGCGACGACGTCGCGCGGTATTTCCGCGAAGAGCTCGGCGTCACCGCGCCGATCTACCTCTTCTCGTCGATCCCCGAAGAGGAGCTGCGCGAGCGCGCGGCGGGCTGCGGCGCGACCGGCTACGTGTGCAAGGGCTGGGGCCTCGAGCGGGTCGTCGAGGCCGTCCGCGCCCTGCTCCCGCAGGGTTGATCGCCGCCGTCCGGGCGCGCGCCCCGCGTTGACGTAGCCTGCGGTCATGTCCCTCTCCGACGCGCTCGATCGCGCCGCCGACGCCCTGCGCGACGCGGGGCGGATCCTCTTCGTGACCGGCGCCGGCCTCTCCGCCGACTCCGGGCTGCCGACCTACCGCGGCGTCGGCGGGCTCTACGACGGGGGCGCCACCGAGGAGGGGCTGCCGATCGAGGAGGCGCTCTCCGGCCCCGTCTTCGCGCGGGACCCGGCGCTGACCTGGCGCTACATCCGGCAGATCGAGGCGGCGTGCCGGGGCGCGACGCCCAACGACGCGCACCGCCTGATCGCCGCGCTCGACCGGGAGGGGCGGGCCGTCACGCTCACGCAGAACGTCGACGGTCTGCACCGCGCCGCGGGCGCGCGCGAGGTGATCGAGATCCACGGGACGCTGCACGCGCTCGCCTGCACGGCTTGCGCCTATCGACGCGCGGTCGCGGACTACGAGGGGCTGCCGCCGCTCCCTCGTTGTCCGGACTGCGGCGCAGTCGTTCGGCCGGAGGTCGTGCTCTTCGAGGAGGCGTTGCCGGAGCCCGCGATCGCGCGGCTGCAGCGCGAGCTGCGGCGCGGCTTCGACGTCGTGGTGAGCGCAGGCACGAGCGCCGTCTTCCCGTACATCGCCGGTCCCGTGCGGCAGGCCGCGCGCGAGGGGCGGCCGACGATCGAGATCGATCCGGGGGAGACCGAGCTCTCCGACGTGGTCTCGATCCGCGTGCAGGCGGGCGCCGCGCTGGCCGCCCGGGAGCTCGCCGCGCGGTTGGGGATCGCGCTGGCGGGCCTCGCGCCCGAGCCGTAGCTTCAGCCGAAGAGGCGGCGGATCAGCGCGCTCGCGATCGACCAGCCGAGGCCTGCCCCCGCGCCGCGCGCCGCGCTGTCCACGAGCTTCGAGCCGAGCCCCTCCCTCGCCGGCGCCGCGGCGCGCTCGGTGTGCCGCACCAGCTCCTGCAGCTCACCGACGTCGAGCCAGACGCCGTGCTCGTCGCAGGCGTCGATCTCGATCCCGCTGGCGAGCTGGACCTTCTTCATCTGGGTGGCGCAGAACGGACAGGAGAGCGGGGCGCGGGGCATGCGCGCAGCCTACCTTGACCGGGGCGCGCGCGACGGCCTACAGGCTGGCCCATGTTCGCCACGCTCGCGCTCACCGCGCTCCTCGCCGCGAAGTCCCCCGCCACGATCTGCGCCCCCGGTCCTGCCACCGAGAAGCTCGAGGCGGGGCGCACCACGCAGCGCGAGCGCGCCGAGGGTGGCGCGAAGGACGCGATCGCGCTCTACGAGGAGGCGCGCAAGCTCGATCCCGGGTGCCTCTCGGCGCTCTGGGAGCAGGGCTGGTCCTTCCAGCTCGCCGGAGAGCACGGCAGGAACGTCGAGGTCTGGGAGACGCTGCGCGCCGCGAAGGCCGACTACCCCGAGCTCGCCGAGCACCTGCCCGCCGCGATCGCGCGGCGCGATCAGGTGGCGGCGCTGGCAAAGCTTCCCGATCCCGGGAAGCTGCCCGCGATCGACGAGGCGCCGGCCGAGGGCGCGCGGCTCACGCTCGCGGCCGTCGGTGACGTGACGATGGGCAAGTCGTGGCCCGCGGGCGGCGAGCGGCTCCCGCCCGATCCCGCGCAGTTCTTCGCCGGCGTCGCCGACCTGCTCGGCCGCCCCGACGTCACCTTCGGCAACCTCGAGACGGTGCTCGCGGACGCCGGCGACTCGACGAAGTGCGGCCGAA
>CAYHCR010000188.1:0-6811 GCA_964354895.1 uncultured Myxococcales bacterium
ACCCATGAAGAAGCTCCTCTTCGCGCTCCTCGCCGCGTCCCTCGCGGCCTGTACTCCCACCGACGACGGGGCGGACGCAGCCAACACCTGCGAGCCGCGCCCGCTCGTCTTCGGCGTGCCCGAGGCGCCGGGCGAGAACTGCGCGAACGGCGGCATCGCCTACGCCTCGGACACGGGCGTCGATTACGTCTGCGCCGGCGAGGTCGGACCGTCGGGGGCGGCGGGGCCGTCGGGTGCGGACGGTGAGGCGGGACCTCGCGGCGCGACGGGCGCGGACGGCATGGCTGCGGTCGGCGAGATCGAGCCGGCTGGCGTGAACTGTGTCGCGGGCGGCATGGTCTACGGCACGGGTGACGCGGCGGTGTATGTGTGTTCGGGCGTCGGCGGCGCGACCGGCGCGACCGGGACGACGGGCGCGCGCGGGCTGGCGGGTGCGACCGGCGTGGCTGGTGCGACCGGCCCGGCGGGCGTCGCGGGTGCCGACGGTGCGGTCGGCCCGGCGGGTGTCGCGGGTGCGGCGGGCCTGATCGGCCTGACGGGCGCGGCCGGAACGTCGGTGGTCGGCGCGTCGGAGCCGGCCGGCCTGAACTGTGCCGCGGGCGGCGTGATGTATGTGTCGGACTCGGGCACCGCGTTCGTGTGTAACGGTGTCGCCGGGCTCACCGGCGCAGCTGGGGCAGTCGGCGCGACCGGCCTCACCGGCCTCACCGGCCTCACCGGCGCGGTCGGCGCGGCCGGCGCGACCGGCCCGGCCGGCGCCGCGGGTGCCGCGCTCCCCTACGGCTTCTTCTTCGCGCTGATGCCCGGAGACAATGCCGCGACGATCGCCGCCGGCGCCGCCGTGGCGTTCCCGCAGGACGGCGCCGCCAATGGCATCCTCCGCTTCGGCCCCGACTCCTTCTCCCTGCCCGCGATCGGCGTCTATGAGATCACCTGGCAGGCGAGCGTCGACGAGTCCGGTCAGCTGCTGCTGGCCCTCGACAGCGGCGCCGGCGCGCTGGAGCAGGCAAACACCGTCGCCGGCCGCGCCGCGGGCACCTCGCTGCTCGGCAACCGCGTGCTGCTCGCCACCACGGTGGTCAACTCGATCGTCAGCGTCCGCAACCCGATCGGAAACCCGGTCGCGCTGACGCTCACGCCGAGCGCCGGCGGCCTGCGCCCGGTCACCGCGTCGCTCGTGATCCGCCAGCTCGAGTAGCCCGAGCCTCGTCCGACGCCGCTGCCCGGGGCGTCGGACGGGACGGGGCCGCCCGTCACGCGGAGCCGACCACGGCTCGATGGCTCCAGTCGCCGAAGCCCTCGTCCCCGACCCGCTCGACACAGTATCGACCGAGCAGCGCGTCGACGACCTCGACGGCCGTCTCCACCGAGACGTTCTCGCGGTGCAGCGTGTTGAGCCGGTCGCCGCGTCGGCTGCCTCCAAGGTGGAGGTTGTAGCTCCCCGGCCCCTTGCCCACGAGTGCGAGCTCCGCGAGGTAGGGCCGCGCGCAGCCATTCGGGCAACCGGTGACGCGCAGGTGGAGCTCGAGCCCACGCAAGTCGTGCTTCTGCAGCAGCGCCTCGAAGGCCCCGCCGATCGAAGGCAATGCGCGCTCCGCCTCCGCCATCGCCAGCGCGCAGGTCGGCAACGCCACGCAGGCGAGCGCCGCCGTGCGGATCGGCGAGAGCGTCCGGAACCCCTCGAGGCCGTGACGGGCGAGCAGCGCCTCGATCGCAGGTCGCGCCGCCCCGTCGATCCCGGCGATCACGAGGTTCTGGTTCGGCGTGAGCCGGAACTCGCCCTGCGGGAGCTGCCGCGCGATGGCAGCGAGCCCGTCGAGCGCGTCGCCGAGGAGCCGTCCGCTCTCGACGTGCAGCGTGACGTGGTGGCGCTCCGCCGCGTCGACGCCCCAGCCGAAGCGATCACGATTGTGCGTGAAGGCGAAGGGCCTCGCCGGCTGGAGCGTCACGCCCGAGCGGCGCTCGACCTCCGCCACGAACGCGGCGAGGCCGAGCTTCTCGACGGTATACTTGAGCCGCGCATGTTTGCGGTTCGCGCGATCGCCGTGGTCACGCTGGACCGTCACGACGTGCTCTGCCACCGCGAGCGCCTGCTCGGGCGTCACGAAGCCGGCGACGTCGGCGAGCCGCGGATGCGTGGTCGGGTCGCCGTGCGTCGCGCCCATGCCGCCGCCGATCGTGACGTTCCAGCCGACGAGCCGCCCGTCTTCGATGACGCCGATGAAGCCCAGATCGTGCGCGAAGACGTCGACGTCGTTGCAGGGCGGCACGGCGATCGCGACCTTGAACTTCCGCGGCAGGTAGCGCTCGCCGTAGATCGGCTCCTCTTCGTCCTCCGTCGTCGGCGCGCCGTCGAGCCAGATCTCCGAGTAGGCCTTCGTCTTCGGGAGCAGGTGTGCGGAGAGCTCCCGCGCGAGCCGGAGCGTCTCGTCGTGGATCGGGTTCGCCGCGTGCGTCGGCGCCATCACGTTGCGGTTGACGTCGCCGCACGCCGCGAACGTGTCGAGCAGCTCGCGGTGGAGCCCCTGCATCGTCGCCTTGAGCTGCGGCTTCACCACGCCGTGGAGCTGGAACGCCTGCCGGGTGGTGAGGCGCAGGCCGCCGTTGCCGTACGTGCGCGCGAGCTCGTCCAGGAGCAGCCACTGCGCCGGCGTGCAGACGCCGCCCGGCAGGCGGGTGCGCAGCATGAAGCTGTACGCCGGCTCCAGCTTCGCGACGCGGCGCTCCTCCCGCAGATCGCGGTCGTCCTGCTGGTAGCTGCCGTGGAACTTCAGGACGTGCGTGTCGTCCGGCGCGAGCGCGCGCGTGGTGGGATCTGCCAAGCTCTCCTGCAGCGTGCCGCGCAGCAGGCGGCTGCGGGCCTTGATGCCCTCGACGTCGACGGGTCCGCTCACGAGCCGCTCCTGGCAGGCGTCATGCTGGCGCCCCGATCAGTAGACATCACGCTGGTACCGCCCCTCTGCCGACAGGCCCGCGAGCCACTCGCGCGCGGCCTCCTCGTCCCGGCCGAGCGCGCCGGCCGCCACCTGCAGCAGCGCGCGCTCGACGTCCGCGGCCATGCGGGACGCGTCGCCGCAGACATACAGGTGTGCGCCAGCCTGCAACCATCGCCAGAGCTCCTCGGCCCGCTCTAAGAGCCGATGCTGGACGTAGAGCTTCGCCGCCTGATCCCGCGAGAACGCCACATCGAGCCGGTGCAGGCTCCCGCGCGCCCGCGCGGCCTGCCACTCGGTCTGATACAGGAAATGTCCCGCGATCGTCTGGTCGCCGAAGAAGAGCCAGTGGCGCCCCGTCGCTCCTGTCGCCTCGCGGTGCTGGAGGCACGCCCGGAACGGCGCGACGCCCGTGCCGGGGCCGATGAAGATCACGTCGCGCGCCGGATCCGCCGGGAGCCGGAAGCGCTCGTTGCGCTGGAGCTGGACCCGCAGCGTCGCGTCGGGGCCGGCGCCGGCGAGCGCGGACGAGACCCGCCCGAGTCGGCGGCGGGGTGCGCCTGCGTCGTCGACGACCGCCACGGTCAGGTGCGCCTCGCCGGGCGAGACGAGCGGGCTGCTGGCGATCGAGTAGGCGCGGGGCGGCGCGGGCCGGAGGGCCTCGAGCAGCTCTGCGGCGGACCAAGTGGCGGGGTGCTCCGCCAGCAGATCGACGAGCTGCCGAACGCCCGCCCAGACGGCGAAGTCCCCGTCGAGCGCGCTCTGCAGCGAGGCGCGATCGTCCGGCCGCCGCACGCGCGCCTGGTGCGCGACGACGAAGGGGCGCAACAGCCGCGTCAGCTCACGCCCCGCGAGGTGGCCCGCGAGCGGCCGGGTCTCGCCGCGATGCGTGAGCTCCGCGGCGCCGTCGAGGCCGAGCCCCCGCAGCACGTCGTCGACCACCTCCGGCCGCGCGTCGGCGTGTACGAGGAGCGCGTCGCCCGGCTCATACGTGGCGTCGCCTTCCAGCTCGAGCTCGACGTGGCGGACCTCTTTGCGGGTCCCCCGCGCGGTGAGTCGGAGGTTCGTCAATACACGCGCGGTCGTCGGCCCGGGCGCAGGGAGCGGCGGCTGCGGCGCAGAGACGCTCGGCGTCGCGGACGGCTGCTGGGCGCGCCAGAGCTCGGTCAGCTTTGCGACGCCCTCCGTCAGGAAGGTCGCCGCGCCCTGCGCGACGTCCACGTCGCACTCGACGCGGGGGAAGAGCCGCTCCGCCCCGAGCGCCGCGAGCCGCTCGTCGAAGGCGCGGGCCGTGGCGCAGAAGTGTGTGTAGCTGCTGTCACCGAGCCCGACCACCGCGTAGCGCAGCCCCGGCAGCGCGGGCGCCCTCCGGCCGTGGAGCTGCTCGTGCAGCGCGCGGACGTCGTCCGGCGGATCGCCGTCGCCGTGCGTGGAGACGACCACCACGAGGAGCTTCTCCTGCGCGAGCGAGCGCAGCGGGTAGTCCTTCGCGTTCACGACGCGTGTCTGTACGCCCGCTGCGCCGAGGCGCTCCGCGAGCTGGGCTGCGAGGGCGCGGCCGTTGCCGGTCTGGCTGCCGTACAGGACCGTCACCGGCGCGATTGGGGTGGGCGTCGGCGCGGGCGCGGGCGCGGGATCGCGCGCGGCGAGGCCGGCGGCGTAGCCGGAGAGCCAGAGGAGCTGGGGCTTCGTCAGGGAGTGGAGGTGGCGTTCGAGGTCTGGGGGGAGGGCCGGGGGGAACGTCTGCGTCGGGATCAGCGGCAGCGACTGCGGCAGCGGCAGCGGCGGCGGCAGCGACTGCGACTGCGGCAGCGACTGCGGCAGCGACGGCGGCAGCGACTGCGACGGCGGCAGCGACGGCGTCTGCGACGGCGTCGGCGCGCGGTCCGCGGACGCCTCGTCGATCTGCGAGACGAGGCCCGCCGCGAGCGTCGCGTGGCTCGTCGGATCGATGAGCAGGAAGGCGCCTGTGTCCCGCAGCTCACGATAGCGATCCAGCGCCAGCGGCAGCACGCACTCGACGCGCACGCGGCCGATGTCGTTGTGCTGCAGGGTGTCCGCGAGCACCTCGGCCAGCGTGTCGAGATCCTGTCTCCCCTGCACCTTCGTGACGCTCGCGCCGACGGTCCGGCTGCCGTGTTTGAGCAGCAGCCGCTGCCCCGGCACGAGCGGCTCCTCGGCGAACCAGATCAGCTCCGCCTCGAAGCGACGCGCCACGCGCGGCGGCCGCGCGACCTCTGCGAGCACGTCGCCGCGCGCCACGTCGACGTCGTCCCGCAGCCGCACCGTGACGGCCTGCGGGGCGATCGCGCTCTGCAGCTCGCCGTCAAACGTGTCGATCGCCTCGACGCGGCTGCGTCGCCCGCCGGGCAACACCACGAGCTCGTCGCCGACCGCGAGCCGCCCCGAGGAGATCGTGCCCGCGTAGCCTCGATAGTCGAGGTGTGGCCGCACGACACGCTGCACGGCGAGACGCATCGGCGCGTGGCTCGTGAGCGCGCGCTGCTGCTCGGGGAGCGCCTCGAGCCAGGAGAGGATCGTCGGACCGTCGTAGTATGCGCTCGGCGCAGGCTGTACGACGTTGTCGCCGCGCACCGCGCTCACCGGCACGACCTGCACCTGCGTGAAGCCGAGGCGATCGGTCAGGCCGAGGACGTCGCGCGAGAGCCGCGCGAAGACCGCCGCCGGGTCCTCCACGAGATCGATCTTGTTGATCGCCACGCAGAGATCCCGGAGGCCGAGGAGCGAGGCGATCCAGGCGTGCCGCCGTGTCTGCTGCAGCACGCCGAGCCGCGCGTCGACGAGCACGATGCAGGCGTCGGCGCTCGACGCGCCGGTCGCCATGTTCCGCGTGTATTGGACGTGGCCGGGTGTATCGGCGAGCACGAGCTTGAGCCGGGGCGTCTGCAGATACCGCCACGCGACATCGATCGTGATGCCCTGCTCGCGCTCGGCGAGCAGGCCATCGGTGAAGAGCGAGAGGTCGAGCGTGCCGTCACGGCTCTTCCTGCGGACCGCGGCGATCTGGTCGTCGTAGAGGCCGTCGCACTCATACAGGAGCCGGCCGAGCAGCGTGCTCTTGCCGTCGTCGACGCTGCCGACGACGACCACCCGCAGGAGCGGCCGGTGCGCCTCGGGGGGCTGCAGCTGGGCGGCCATCAGAAGTATCCCTCGCGCTTCTTCTGCTCCATCGAGCCGTCCTCGTCGTGATCGATCAGGCGCCCCTGCCGCTCGCTCATGCGGCTGCCCACCATCTCGTCGATCACCTGATCGAGCGTGCCGGCCTCGCTGCGGATCGCGCCGGAGAGCGGGTAGCAGCCGAGCGTGCGGAAGCGGACCCGCTGCGTCTCCACGCGCTCGCCGGCGCGCAGCGTCAGGCGCTCGTCATCCACCATCAGCAGGGTCCCGTCGCGCTCGACGACCGGCCGCTCGGCCGCGAAATACAACGGCACGACCGGGATCTTCTCCCGCCGGACGTAGTGCCACACATCCAGCTCGGTCCAGTTCGACAGCGGGAAGACGCGCACGCTCTCGCCGGGCTGCAGCCGGCCGTTGAAGAGGCGCCAGAGCTCGGGGCGCTGGCGGCGCGGATCCCACTGGCCGAGCCGATCGCGGAAGGAGAAGACGCGCTCCTTGGCGCGCGAGCGCTCCTCGTCCCGCCGGGCGCCGCCGAAGGCGCAGTCAAAGCCGTGCTGCGCGAGCGCCTCGAGCAGGGCGACCGTCTTCATCGCGTGGGTGTATCGCTGGCTCGAGACGCGCTGCGGGTCGATCCCCTCCGCGATCGCGCGATGGTTCGTGTGGACGAGCAGCTGCAACCCATGCAGCCGCGTGAACTCGTCGCGGAACGAGATCATCTCGCGAAACTTCCACGTCGTGTC
>CAYHCR010000189.1:0-6790 GCA_964354895.1 uncultured Myxococcales bacterium
CGCGCCTGCCGCCGGCAACTCCGCGCGGACGAATGCGACGAAGCGCGCGGCGGGCGACGGCCGCGTGCCCTGGGCGTGCGCGAGCGGGAGCGTGGTGGCGAGGAGCGCGAGGCTCGCGAGGGCCGGGATCGATCGCGGGGAGACACAAAGCAGGGTCCGGCGACTTTGCGGGACCAGCGCGGCGAGCGCGATCGCGATCGGCAGGAGCAGCGGCAACGCGTGCCGGGCCTTCTCGACGTTCTGCAGCGCGAAGGCGAACGCGGCGTACCCCAGCGCGGGGAGCGCGAGCGCGAGGAGCAACCGCGCCCGCTTCGGCGCGCGCCACGGCCGCGCGAGCCACGCCGCCCCGACGAGCGTCGCGAGGAGGATCGCGAGCGCGAGCCGGGCCGGGGCAAAGCTCTGCGTCCCCGGCAGACCGAGGCCAGCGGTGAAGAGGCCGCGCGCGAGCTGCGCGGCGCGCGTCGGCAACGAGGGCGCGACGAGCAGCGTGCCGCCCCACTCCGTGGCGTGGCCCGCGGCGAACGCGGGCAGCAGCGTGAGCAGCTCTGCCGGCCCGACGACGACGGCGAGCCCGACGAGCAGCGCGAGGCCCGTCCCTGCGAGCGTCGCGAGCGTGGGCAGCCGCAGCCCCGCGGGCGCGAGCGCGACGAGCGGCAGCACGATCGGCGCGTACGAAGGTCGCACGCCGAGCACGAGGCCGAGCGCCAGCCCCGCGCCGAGCGCCGCTGCGCGCCCGCTGGACGGTCGGAGGGACAGCAGCGCCGCCGCCGCGAGCGTCAGCGTCGCAAAGCCCGCACCATCCGAGGTCGGCGCGCCGCCGGTCAGCACCGCGAGCGGCGCGCACGCGAGCAGCGCCGCGGCGAGGAGCGCGCCCGTCCGGCCCACGCGGCGGGCGAGCGCGTGGCCGAGCGCGAACACGGAGAGGGCCCCGAGCAGCGCGCCCGGGAGCACGAGCGCGAGCAGATCGGGCGCCCCGAACGCGGCGGCGAGGCGCGTGACGAGCACGTAGAGCGGGTAGCCCGGCGCGTGCGGCGACTGCGCGGCGAGGTCGAAGCGGGTCAGCGCCCGCGCGAAGTTCGCCGCGTCGAGCTCGGGGAGCGCCGGCGGGAGCGCGAGCAGCCGCAGCAGCAGCGCGATCGCCGTGAGCGCAAGAAGAGAGGCGGGGAACGGGAGACGCAGCCGTGTCCATCGGAGGGGCGTATGCGCGCGCAGGCCGCCGCCCCCCGTCCCCTGCCGCTCCCTTTTGCGAATGATTCTCACTTGCACAGACGGAATAGCGGAGCGCGCGAGCCCCGTCAAGCCCGCGGCGTCGGGGCCGACGGGAGCGACCGCCACCTTCACCGGCCCGCGAAACGCACACGGCCCCGGATCTTGCAGATCCAGGGCCGTGCACCGGGGCGGCCGCACGGTGGAGCGAGCACCGCGAGGCCGACCGTTTTCTGTCCGTGCCCCGTGGGGCGCGTTCACCCGGCAGGCGTCAGAACTGCGCGCCGCCGTCGACGTCCATCGTCTTGCCGCAGAAGTAGTCGCACTCGATCGCGAACTTCACCGCGAGCCAGAGATCCTCCGGCAGGCCGATGCGGCCGACCGGGATCTGCGCGACGATCGCGTCCTTCGCCTTCTGGTTCATGCCGGCCGTCATGGTCGTCTCGACCATGCCGGGCGCGATCGCCGCGACGCGCACGCCGAACGGCGCGAGCTCGCGGGCCCACGTCACGGTGTTCGCCGCCAGCGCCGCCTTGGCCGCGACATACATCGTCTGGCCGCGGTTGCCGTGGCGAGAGATCGAGCTGATGTTCACGATCACGCTCGGCCGCGTCTCGCTGGACGCCACCTTCGCCGCGAACTCCCGGGCCATCATCGAGGCGCCCAGCAGGTTCACGCCGATCACCGCGTCCCAGTCCTTCTTCGCCTGGGTCGCGATGAGGCCCGTGGTCCTGTCGCGCTTGACCATGAGGCCGTCGCGGATGATGCCCGCGTTGTTCACCAGCACGTCGAGCCCGCCGAGCTCGCCGTGGGCCCAGGCGACGAACGCCGTGACCTCCTCTTCGCTGGAGACATCGAGCTTCCGGCGCTTGATGCCCGCGGGCAGCAGTGCCAGCGCCGCCTCGTCGACGTCGCCGACCGCCACCTGCGCGCCCGACTCCAGCAGCCGCTGCGCGAAGTGCGCGCCCATGCCGCGCGCGCCGCCCGTCACGATCACCTTCCGTCCATTCAGCTGCACAGCGTCCTCCCGAAGAACTTCGCAAGAGCGGGATACAGGATCGTCGGCGCGCGGCCGCCCACCACCGCGCCCACGTGGCCGCCGGGGACGACCAGGACCTGGCTGTCGGTGCTCTTCGCACAGGCGTTCAGACCTTCGGCGGCCTTCGGCGGGCAGATGACGTCGCGGCTCGTGACGACCGTGAGCAGCGGCATGGTGATCTTCGAGAGCTCCACGCGCTGGCCCGCGACGGCGTGCTCGCCGGCGACGAGGCGGTTCTGCTGATACAGCTCGCGGATGTACGTCTCATAGGCCGCCGCCGGGAACGGGATGTTGTCTCCGGCCCAGGCCTCCAGCGCGTTGAACGCCTCGCGGGAGAGCTCGTCGTGGCCGCGGTCGACGATCCCGACGAGCTTCGCGAGGTTCTGCGTCGGGCGCAGCGCCTGGAAGCCCTGCTGCATCTGGTTCGCAGAGACGTTGCCCGCCGCGGCGACGGCCGCCGGATCAAACCAGCGCGGCTGCACCATGTGACCCAGGAAACCCGCGTGCGCGAAGTCGATCGGGCCCGCGAGATTCACCAGCGACGCGATGCCCTCGGGGTGCAGCGCGGTGTGGATCGCCGCGACCGTGCCGCCGATGCAGTAGCCGAGCATGCCGACGCGGGGCGCGTTGGCGATGCGGCGGACCGCGTTCGTCATCCGGTTGAGCCGCGCGAGGACGGCGTCCCAGGTGAAGTAGCGGTCTTCGTCCTCGGGGATGCCCCAGTCGAGGCAGTAGACCTCGAAGCCCTGGTCCACGAGCGAGCCGGCGAGCGTGGCGCCCGCGCGCAGATCGAGCACGTACCAGCGGTTGATCAGCGACGGGATCAGCAGGATCGGGAGCCCGCCCTTGGGCGCGACGGCGCCCGGCCGCCGGAACTTCAGCAGCCGAGCCGTCCCGTCGGTCAGGAGCACGTCGTACGGCGTCGGCATGAGCGCCGGCGGGTTCGACAGGCCGAAGGCCGTGGGGAACATGTCAGGCCTTCGCCTCGACCTTCGAGGCCTCGACCGTCTTCTTCATCGTCTCGAGGGCCGTCTTGCGCCACTCGCCGGCGATCTTCGTCTGGTACTCCATCGAGTCGCGCCAGAGCTTGGTCGCCTCGGTCATCGCCTCGAGCGAGCGCTTGAGGCCCTCGGCCTCGAGCTTCGCCATCTCCGCCGACATCGCCTCCATGCGGGCGATCGACTCGTTGAGGGAAGGCAGAAAGGGGTTGTGCATCTGCGAGAAGAGCTTCTCCATGGACGTATCCTCCGAGGGACGCGCTATTCACGGGAGATTCCGTGCAGCGACGAACGGAAGGATAGCCACTGGCGCGCAGACGTCAAGGTCTTTTTGTGCGGTGCAGCAATCCGCGGCGGGGCGGGCGGCGCAACCCCGCGGAACCACCCGCTACTTCGTCTTGCGCTTTGCGCGGCCACCGACGCTCTTCTTGAGCGCGTCGAGCTCGCGCCGGAGCGCGGCGAGCTCGTCGGCGGGGGGCGGCACGGGCGGTGCGCGCGGCGCGGCTGCTGCGGGCGCGGGCATCGGGACGGTGGGCGGCGGCGCCACGGGCATCGGCGGCGCGGACGACCAGCCGGGCGGCGGGCCCGGCCACGACGGCGGCGGCGGCTGCGCGCCCCAGTTCGCCCACGGCGGCGCGCCCTGCCCCCACGGATCGGTCAGGTTCGAGAGCGCGCGAGCGAAGGCCCCGCTGGCTTGAAAGGGGAGATTCGCAAGGGGATTGAACGGCGCGATGGCCTGGGCACCTTTGCGGGCGCCCGCGTAGAGCTCCAGCGCGGCGGTGACGTAGCGGCCGAAGAACTCGGCGAGCGCGTCGTCGCCCATCCGGATGAGCTGCTCGAGCAGCGGCGTCGGCAGGAGCCTCGAGGCGCCGCGGCTCTCGAGGATGAGCTGCGCGAAGGTGGGCTGCGTGAGGTCCTCGCCCGTCTTCGCGTCGACGACCCGCACCGTGGCGCCGAGGCGGATCTTCTCCGCCAGCTCTTCGAGCGTGATGTACCGACTCTCGCCGCCGTCGTAGAGGCGGCGGTTGCCATACTTCTTGATGAGGATCGGGCTCTCCATGCGGCACCTCGCGGTTGTGCGGTGCAGTAACACACCCCTATCGGGCGTCGCAAACCCGGTGTCGTTGCTGCACCGCAACAATCCACCCTTGACGCCAGTGGAGCGCGCCGCTACCTTGCGCACGCTCGTTCGGAGTGGCCCCGTGCTCGCCCCTCCGGTCCGCATGCTGCGGGAGCGAAACGAGCGACGGGCGCGAGCCCAGGAGCCGACCCATGCTGGCCTCGACGCAGCCTCCTCCCGACGTCGCCCTGCCCCTCCCTGCGTCCGGCGGTCGTGCGCTCGCCGCGATCGCGCTGGTCGCGCTCTTCGCCGCCCTCGCCTGCGGCACCGACGAGGACGACGCGCCGGCCTGTCGCGTCGACGCGGACTGCGCCTCGGGCCGCTGCGGCTCGGAGGGGAGCTGCATCCCCAACGGTGGGGAAGGCGGCGCCGGCGGCGGATCGGGCGGCAACGGCGGTACGGGCACGGGTGGCGAAGGCGGCGCGGGCGGCAACGGCGGTACGGGCACGGGTGGCGAAGGCGGCACGGGCGGCAGCGGCGGCACGGGCGGCAGCGGCGGCGGTGGTCTCACCTGCCTCCCCGACCGCGACGGCACGATCACGCGCGCCGAGGTGCCGCTGCAGGCGGGCCTCTTCGCGACCTTTCGGGTGGCGCAGGACGCCCCGGTCGACACAGCCGGCGAGGCGGCGGCCGACGGCGCGCGCACGTGGGACCTCACGGGCGCGCTGCCCGGCGATCACGGCGTCCGCGTCGAGCTGCTGCCGATCGAGGGGCAGTGGTTCGCAGCGAGCTTCCCGGGCGCGAGCTACGCGACGCGCCTCTCCGACTCCGCAGACCTGCTCGGCGTCTTCGAGATCACGCCCGACGCGCTGCTGCTGCGCGGCGTCGTCTCGCCCGCGGACGTGGCCCTCAAGACGGAGCTCTCGTACGAGCCGGCCGTGAAGGTGCTCGCCTTCCCGCTGACGCGAGGATCGAGCTTCACGACCGACGCGACCGTCACCGGCACCGCGCAGGGCTTCCCCAGCTTCTACACAGAGCGCTACGAGTCGACCGTCGATGCCCACGGCACGCTGCGCACGCCCTTCGCCGACGTCCCCGTGCTGCGGGTGCGCACGGTGCTCACGCGCACCGTCGTCGCGGGCTTCCCGACGACGATCCGCACCTTCGCCTTCGCCTCGGAGTGCTTCGGCACGGTCGCGACGATCACGAGCCAGGACGGTGAGACCGTCCAGGATTTCACCGACGCAGCTGAAGTCCGGAGGCTCTCGCCGTGAAGTCCTGCGCCGCCCTCCTCGCGCTCGCGCTCGCGTCGACCGGCTGCCTCGCCCACCACGCGGGACCGATGCCGGGCGAGCCCGCGAAGGCGACGTACGTGCAACTCGAAGGCACGCGCGTCCGCTTCACCGACGAGGGCGAAGGGCCCGTGGTCGTCCTCGTGCACGGCTTCGCGTCGTCGCTCGAGACGTGGGAGCTCGTGAAGCCGGCGCTGCTGCCCGGTCACCGGGTGATCGCGCTCGATCTGAAGGGCTTCGGCTGGACCGATCGACCGGCGGGCGACTACTCGCCCGAGGCGCAGGCCGCGCTGGTGCTCGCGCTGCTCGACGCGCGGGGCGTGAAGGAGGCGGCCTTCGTCGGTCACTCCTGGGGCGCCTCCATCGTGCTCGCGATCGCGCGGCAGGCGCCCGCGCGCGTCACGAGGCTCGCGCTCTACGACGCGTGGGCCTTCGAGGAGCAGCTCCCGACCTTCTTCCACTGGGCGCGCCAGCCGGTGCTGGGCGAGGCGCTCTTCGCGCTCTTTTACGATGAGCGGCCGGACGAGAAGCTCTCCCACGCCTTCTTCGCGCCGGAGCGCGTGCCGGAGAAGCTCATCGAGGACGTGGAGATCGCGCTGCAGCGGCCGGGGACGAAGTACGCCTCGCTCGCCGCCGTGCGCGACCAGCGCTACGCGGGGCGCGAGGCGGACTACCGGAAGGTGACGCAGCCGACGCTGCTGCTGTGGGGGCGCGAGGATCGCGTGACGACGCTGCCGTTCGGCGAGGCGCTCGTGCGGCTGCTGCCGAACGCCGAGCTGAAGGTCTACGAGCGCTGCGGCCACTTCCCGATGCTGGAGGCCGCGCCCGCTTCGACGCGCGATCTGCGGAAGTTCCTCGACGGGGGTGCGCCGTGAAGTCCTGCGCCTCCCTCCTCGCGCTCCTGCTCGCGACGCCCGCCGGCGCCACCGGCTTCACCGATCGCGGCCTCGAGCTCTTCGATCGCGGCGAGACGGCCGTCGAGCTCGACGGCGCGCTGCGGCTGCGCGGCACGGCCTACGGCAACCTCGATCTCGATCGGGGCGTCACGCCCTCGGGCGAGCTGCTCTTCCCGGTGCCGCTCGCGGATCCGGCTGATCCCTGGCTGACGCACTCGGATCTGCGGCTGCGCACGGATCTCTCGATCGTCGCGCCCGGCGGCAACGTCGGCGTGAAGCTGCGCGTCGACGTGCTCGAC
>CAYHCR010000190.1:0-6758 GCA_964354895.1 uncultured Myxococcales bacterium
GCTGGCCCGGCAACGTGCGCGAGCTCGAGGCGACGCTGAAGAACGCGGCGATCTTCGCGGAGGGTGGGGTGATCCGGCGGGAGGACCTGCCGATCACCGCGGGCGCGCGCGGCGCGGCGACGTCGAGCGCGCCGCAGACCGCGGTCGGGTCGAGCTCGCTTGGCCTTGCAGACGCTGAACTTGTCCTGATCCGCAAGGCGCTCGACGAGACCGGCGGCAACAAGGCGCACGCGGCCCGGCTCCTCGGGATCGACCGAAAGACGCTCTACAACAAGCTTCGGAAGGCTGGCCTCGATCCGTCGTAGCGTTTCGCCACGAGTGGTAATATTCCCCGGTCGGCGCCGCGTGGATGGAACGACGGGCGTGTAACTTCCATACCTTAGAAACGAATCAGTTTGGCCCATGCCTTGCAACCATGAAGAGCAGGGCGCTGTCGCCCCTCGGGAGTCCCCCATGCGAACCTCGTTCGTACTCTGCGCCGCGTTCGCGGTGATCGCCCTCTCGGGCTGCGACTTCGGCGGGCCCGAGGAGGGTGGCAGCGGCGGTGCGGTCGCCTGTCCCGAGATCGGCTGCGACCTCTACTGCGAGGCCGGCTACCAGCTCAGCGCCGACGGCTGTGAGACCTGTACCTGTCGCACGCTCCCCATCGAGTGCGTGACGGACGTCGACTGCGACGCGGCGGTCGTCGACGGCGACATGGCGGCGCCGGGCTGCTCTGGCGCGTGGGCATGCCTCGGCGGTCAGTGCGACTACCGTTGCGACGGGCAGGGCTGCTACGGCGATCAGGACTGCGGCGTCGGTCAGCGTTGCAATGCGGCCGAGGTCTGCCGTCCGCCGCCCGGCGCGGAGGAGTGCGCGCCCGACGTCGGCTGCGCGGCGCCGGCCGTCTGTTACGGCGAGTGTGTCGAGGACGCCGCGTGCGAGGAGATCGCCTGCGCGATCTTCTGCCCGCTCGGCTACCAGCTCGACGTGGCCGGCTGCCCGACGTGCGCGTGCATCGAAGAGCAGCTCTGCGCCGACGGGACGACCTGCCCGCCCGGCTACCGCTGCGTCGAGGGTGATGTGCCGGGCGGAGGCGGTGGCGGCGGCAGCGGCGAAGCTGCGCCCCCGAGGCCGGCGAGCTGCGAGCCGATCGACTGCGGTTGCCCGCGCACCTGGGCGCCGGTCTGCGGCATGGACGGATCGACGTGGCCGAACGAGTGCAGCGCGAGCTGCGCGGGTGTGGTGTCCGCCTACGCCGGCGAGTGCGAGGGCGGCTGCGCGTGCCCGGACGTCTGGGCGCCGGTCTGCTCCTTCGACGGCGTGACCTACGGCAACGAGTGCGAGGCGCGCTGCGCCGGGCAGGCGGTCTCATACTGGGGCTCGTGCCGCGGTGAGTGTGGCTGCGCCGACGTCTGGGCGCCGGTCTGCGGCACCGACGGCAACACCTACGGCAACCTCTGCCAGGCCGACTGCGCGCAGGTCACGACGGCGTACGAGGGCCGCTGCGAGGCGGGCTGCATCTGCCCGGCCGTCGAGGCGCCGGTCTGCGGCGTCGACGGTGTGACCTATGGCAACGCCTGCGAGGCGGGCTGCGCCGCCGTCGAGGTCGCGTTCGAGGGCGCGTGCTCGACGGGCTGCGCCTGCGACCTCCAGTTCGACCCGGTCTGCGGCGTGGACGGCCGGACGTACGGCAATGCTTGCCTCGCCGGCTGCGAGGGGATCGAGGTCGTCTCGCCGGGCGTCTGCGCGTGCGAGTGCCCGGCGGTCTGGGCGCCGGTCTGCGGCGACGATGGCAACACGTATGGCAACGCGTGCGAGGCGGGCTGCGCGGGCGTCGGCGCGCGCCACGACGGAATGTGCGCCGCAGGCTGCATCTGCCCCGATCTCTGGGCGCCGGTCTGTGGTGCGGACGGCGCCACCTACGGCAACGGCTGCGAGGCCTCCTGCGCGGGCGTGCCCGCGGCCTACCCGGGCGAATGCCAGCAGAACTGCCCGGCCGTCGCGTGTGACCTCGCGTGCCCGAACGGCTTCGCGCTCGGCGCCGACGGCTGCCCTGAGTGCCGCTGCGCCGAGGCCCCCGGCTGTGCCTGTACGGCGGAGTACGCGCCCGTCTGTGGCTTCAACGGCGTGACCTACGGAAACGCGTGCGAGGCGGGCTGCGTCGGCGTGCAGTTCGACCACGCGGGGGCGTGTGGCGCGTTCTGCGGCGGCTTCGGCGGCGTGTCGTGCCCCGTCGGTCAGCGGTGCGAGTACGACGAGCCGGCGATGCCGGACGGCGGGGGCGAGTGCGTGCCGGACGGCTTCTGCCGGACCGACGCGGACTGCGCCTGCCCGGCCGGCGCGGGCTGCGGAGCGGCGGTGGGCGACGCGAGCTGTGCCCGTGTCGTGGCGTGCCAGGCGAATGCCTGCACCTTCGTCTGCGGGTAGTCTTCGGGATCAAACCGGGGGAGGCGGAGCCATGCGGCCACTCGACGCGACCAGGATGACGACGCTGCTCGGGCTCGTGCTCGCAGCGGTCGCGTGCAACGAGATCGATCCGGTGCCGACCCCGGGCAACCTGAACGACGGCCGCGGTGGTGAGGCGACCGGCAGCGGCGGGACCGGCTCGGACGGCGCAGCAGGGGGCGCGGGCGCGGAGTTCGGCGGGTACGTCGACCTCCGCCAGATCGTCGTCTCCGCGAGCCGATCGCGGCGGGGCGGGCTCGGCGTCGATGGCGACGGCATCATCCTCGTCGCGGGGCTCCCGGGCGCGATCCTCGGCGAGGCGAACCGGGTCGTCGTGCGCAACGCGGGCACGACCGCGACGGCCGAGGTGCAGCGGCAGGAGGACGGCTCGTTCGCGGCCGTCCTGCCCGCGGGCGCGACCGACGCGATCCTCGTCTTCGCGCGGCTCGAGGCGCCCAACGTCCGCGTCGACGGTGAGCCGGTCTCGCTGCTGGTCCCCTCGTTCGATCCGAACCTCTCCCCTGCGCCCCCGGCGGAGGGCCTCGCGGACGCCGATCGTGCGGCCGTGCTCGGCGTGACGGTGGTCACGGCCGGCGAAGCGCTCGTGACGGCGGTGGCTGGCGCGGCCACGCCCGGCACGGAGGCCGTCGTGGCCAACCCGGCGCTCTCGGCGGTGCGCGTCGCGGTGGTCGGCCCGGACGGCTCGTTCGGGATCTCGATCACGGCGCGGTCGGGCGACGTGCTGGTCTTCTTTACGCGCCGGCCGGGCTCGGGCCCGGGTGATCCAGGCTCGACGAGCGACGCGGTCTCGGTCGTGGTGCCGTAGGCCCGGCGTTACGTTCCGGGCTTCGAGGCGAGCTCGGGGGCGCGCGCCACGCGCTCCGCCCGCCAGCGGATGGCCCACGCCGCAAAGGTGCCCGCCTCGATCTCGCGACGGCACTCGCCGACGAGCGTTAGGAAGTACTGCAGGTTATGGAGTGAATTGAGGCGGTACGCGAGCAGCTCCTGGGCGTGAAACAGGTGGCGCAGGTAGGCGCGGCTGAACGTCCGGCAGGTGTAGCAGGGGCACGCGGGATCGAGCGGCCGGTCGTCCTCGGCCCAGCGCAACGCCTTGATGCTGATCACGCCCTCGCTCGTGTAGAGGCGGCCATTGCGCGCCGTCCTCGTCGGCAGCACGCAGTCGAACATGTCGATGCCGGCGCCGATGCAGGTGACCAGATCCTCGGGCGTGCCGACGCCCATGAGGTAGCGCGGCTTGTCCTGCGGCAGCAGCGGCGCGGTCTGCGCGACGCTCTCCCACATCTGCTCGATCTTCTCGCCGACGCTGTAGCCCCCGAGCGCGTAACCGGGCAGCTCGAGCGCGCCGAGCTCCTCCGCGTGGCGACGGCGCAGGCCGAGATCGAGCCCCCCCTGCACGATGCCGAAGAGCTGCGACGGGCCGTCCGGGTTCCATGCAGCTTTGCAGCGCGCCGCCCAGCGCGTGGTCCGCGCCATCGAGGCCTCGAGGTACGGCCGCTCGCAGCCGGCCGGCGGACACTCGTCGAAGGCCATGATCACGTCGGCGCCGAGCGCCTGCTGGATCTCGACAGCGAGCTCGGGGGTGAGGCGGCAGGGGCGACCGTCGAGGTGGCTGCGGAAGGTGACGCCGCCTTCGTCGATCTTGCGGCCCTCGGCCAGCGAGAAGACCTGAAAGCCGCCGGAGTCGGTGAGGATCGGGCGGTCCCACGCCATGAAGCGGTGCAGCCCGCCGCGGCGCTGCACGAGCTCGTGTCCGGGGCGCAGCCACAGGTGGTACGTGTTCCCGAGCAGGATCTGCGTGCCGATCGCGTGCAGATCGTCGGGCGCGATCGCCTTCACGGAGCCGACCGTGCCGACGGGCATGAAGATCGGCGTCTCCACGACGCCGTGGGCGAGTTGCAGGCGGCCGCGGCGGGCGGCCGAAGAGGGATCGCGGTGGAGCACGTCGAAGCGCACGCGTCAGCTCCCGGGCGCGATGAACATCGCGTCGCCGTACGAGTAAAACCGATACTTCCGCTCGATCGCCTCGGCGTATGCACCGAGCAGCCGATCTCGGCCGACGAGCGCCGCGACCAGCATCACGAGGGTCGAGCGAGGCAGGTGGAAGTTCGTCAGCAGGCCGTCGACGGCGCGGACCTCGACGCCGGGGTGCAGGAAGATGGCCGTCCGGTTCGCGCCGGCGATCACCGTGCCGTCCGGGCGCGTCGCGGCCTCCAGCGCGCGCAGGCTCGTCGTGCCGACGGCGATCACGCGGCCGCCTGCGGCGCGCGTCGCTTCGATCGCGTGGGCGGTCGCGGCCGGGACGTCGAAGCGCTCCTCGTGCATGACGTGCTCGTCGAGGCGATCGGCGCGGACGGGCAGGAACGTGCCGGGGCCGACGTGGAGCGTGAGCCTCGCGACCTGGACGTCGGCGGTGGCGAGGGCGTCAAGCACCGCCGGCGTGAAGTGAAGGCCGGCCGTCGGCGCGGCGACGGCGCCCGGCGTCGTCGCGAAGAGCGTCTGGTAGCGCTGCTCGTCCTCGGGCGCCGGCGCGCGCTCGAAGTAGGGCGGCAGCGGCAGTTCACCCACGCGCGCGAGCTCGTCGAAGAGCGCGTCCGGTGCCGCGTCGAACGCCACGGAGTAGAAGCCGCCGCCCTCGACGCCGACGATCTCGGCCGCGAGCGAGCCGTCCGCGCCGAGCGAGAGGCGCTGGCCGATCGGCAGACCTTTGGACGACTGGCCCATGCAGCGAAACCGCGCTCGGCCGTCGAACGAAGGGAGCGGGTCGCAGACGAGCAGCTCTGCGCGGCCGCCCGTCGGTTTGTGGCCGCGCAGGCGGGCGCGGATCACGCGGGCGTCATTCGCGACGAGCAGGTCGCCGCCGCGAAGCAGCTGGGGCAGCTCGCGAAAGGTCCGATGTTCCAGCGCGCCCTCGTCGCGAGGAAGGACGAGGAGGCGACTGGCGTCGCGCTCGGCGAGCGGGACCCGGGCGATCAGCTCGTCGGGCAGCTCGAAGTCGAAGTCGGAGGTCCGCACGCGCGCGGGGGATACCACGCGGGGGGGCGGCGTCGCACGGCACCGATGGCCTGCCGTTGCCGCTCCGCCCCTGTCCCCGTCCGGTCTTGCTTCGCCGACGTGCGGCGCGCCGCCCAACGCGCTCGCGCACCCGTGGGCGTTCTTGATCCGGCGGTCCCTCGGCTCGGCCACTGACAGAGCTCCGGTCGTTGCCCGGCGTCGCCTCGACGACCGGGGCTCCGACGAGTCGGACGAGGGCCGAGCACGAGTCAGTAGATTCGACGGATCTCGGCGCCGGGGTAGTAGCGCGTGAGGATCGCCGTGTGATCCGCGCCGCGTTCCGCGGCGGCGCGTGCGCCCCACTGACAGAGCCCGGCGCCGTGGCCGCTGCCGCGCCCCGTCAGTCGGAAGGTCACCGCAGCCCGGGCGCCGCTCTCGCGCTTCACGTCGAAGGCGAGGCTCTTGAGCTCGCCGTAGCCGATGCGGCGGCGAAACTCGACGGCGGACATCGCGCGCGCTCGACCGCCCGCGACGAGGCGGACGCTTCGGGCGCGCCCGGTCCCGCTCCGCGAGGTCACCTCGACGCGATCGAGCGGGCCGGTGCCGAGCCGGCGGCCGAGCTCCGTCGCGGAGAGCGAGAGGCTCCAGCGAGCGCCAGGCGTCGAGGCGGGCTCATCGCACTCGGCGACCGCGAGGTAGGGCAGCGGGCGGCCGAGCGCCTCGCCGCCGGCCTCGGTCCTGCCGCCGCACGACGAGAAAAAATAGGCCTCGATCGGCTCGTGCTCGAAGACGAGCACCTCGCCGCTCGTCGCGTCCACGGCGATCTTGGTCCGCGGGTCCTCACGATGCACGCCGCCGTAGACTTGGGCGAGGACGGTGGAGCCCAGGTGGTACGGCTTGCCCGATGCCTCGATCTTCTTTCGGAGCGCGTAGGTGCGCGCCGCGACGGCCTGCGCGCGGAGCGCCTCCGGCGGAAACGACGGCGGCATCTCGGAGCCGAGGACCGCGGCGAGGTAGTCCTCCATCGCGAGCTCGTTGACGACGCGGAGGCCGTTGGGCTCAAGGGAGAGCTCGACCGCGCCGCGGAGCTTCTTGCCGGCGACTTCGATCGGACCGTCCGCCCGGAGCTTCACCGCGCCGGCTTCGAGCGGGCGTCCGTCGAGGAGCAGCCGCCCGGCCCGCACCCCGATCCGGACCGAACCGCGGTCGAGCGCTGCGTAGGTTCCCTCTTCGGTCATCGGCCGAGCCCGGAGGTTCGGTCCACGGACCTCGGCCGAGGTGAGCTTCTCTGCCACCGCGATCCGAACGACCTCTTCGGC
>CAYHCR010000191.1:0-6745 GCA_964354895.1 uncultured Myxococcales bacterium
CGCGATCGCGAAGAGCTCCCACTTCTGCAGCGGCGCGGGCAGCTCTGCGGGGTTGATCTTCTTCTGGTGCGGCCGCATCTCCGGCACGTGCGCGTAGGAGAAGATCGCGAGCCGATCCGGCGAGAGCTCGATCACCTTGTCGACCGTGCGCCCGAAGTCCTCGACGGTCTGCCGCGGGAGCCCGTGGATGAGATCGAAGTTCACCGAGCGGTAGCCCGCCTTGCGGGCATACTTCACCAGCCGCTCGGTCTCCTCGAACGTCTGGTGGCGGTTCACGGCGTCCTGCACGGTGGGCGTGAAGTCCTGCACCCCCATCGACACGCGATCGAAGCCGAAGCCCCGCAGCAGCGCGAGCTGCTCGGTGCTCGTGACCACCGGATCGATCTCGATGGCCACCTCTGCGTCGCGGCGGATGACGAAGCGCTCGCGGATCTTGTCCCAGAGCCGGACCCAGAGGATCTCGTCCAGGCTCGTGGGCGTGCCGCCGCCGACGTGCACCTGCAGGAGTTCCCGGCGGGCGCCGAGGCGATCCGCCGTCAGGTCGATCTCGTCGCGGAGCGCCTCGACGAAGTCGGCATATTTGTTTCGATCGCTCGAGATGACGACGTTGCAGCCACAATACGTGCACATCTCCTTGCAGAACGGCACGTGCAGGTAGAGCGACAGCGGGACGGCGGCGCCCTCCTTGCCGGCCATCGTGAGGCGCTCGGCGTAGGCGTCGGGCCCGAAGGCCTCCGACCAGTAGGGGACGGTGGGATAGCTCGTGTAGCGGGGGCCCGGCTTGTCGAGGCGGAGCAGGAGCTCGGCGTCGATGCGGGCTGGCACGGAGGAGTGGGGCGTCGGGGCGGGCTGCATCGAAGAGTCCTCCAGCGGGCCTGGGCGCGGCCGTGCGAACCACGGCTGCGTGCGAGAGCCGTTATGCGACGGTCGTGCCAACGACCGCGCGACCTTTGCGGGGTCGGTTCGGGGCGTGAACGGCGCGGATTCTGCGAACGGAGCGGGCCTCGATGCAAGGGGTGCATCGACCGCGCTGCGCGCTCGCGACGCCCTCCAAGCGGGGCCGGGGCTTGCGCTTTCCATCCGCGGCCTTATTGATTCGGGCAGCCGACTGGTTTCAAGGTCGAAACGATCTCGCCGCCGCAACCATCCCATGGCCCGCTCGCCCTCCCAGCCCCCGCCGATCCCGCCCGCGTTCGCCGCGCTCGATCGCCTCGGCCGCGTCTTCCAGGACGCGATGATGCTGGTGCACGCCGAGGGTTCGGGCGAGTCGCTCCGCGCGATCGTCGACGCCGGCCTCTCCATGGCGCAGGTGATCACGCTCCACGTGCTCTCGGTGACCGGGCCGATCCCCGTCTCCGCGCTCGCCGATCACCTGCGACTCTCCCGCGCCGCCACGAGCCAGCTCGTCGAGAAGCTCGTGCAGGAGCGACTCCTCGATCGCCATGAGGAGGCCTCCGACCGGCGGTTGCGTCACGTCGAGCTTACGAAGAAGGGCCGCGCGCTCCAGGACGAGCTGCTCAACGCGCGGGTCCGAGAGATGAACGAGGTCCTCGCCCGGCTCACGCCGGCTCTCCGCGAACGACTCGCCGACGTCCTGCAGGACGTGACCGGCGAGCTCCGAGGTGAAACGTGTCGAACCCCATCGTCGAGCTGAAGGCCGTAGAGAAGGACTATCCGCTGGGCAAGCTCGTGGTGCAGGCGCTCAAGGGCGTCGACCTCACGATCGAGCGCGGGGAATTCACGACGATCGCCGGGCCCTCCGGCTCCGGCAAGACGACGCTGCTGAACCTGATCGGGTGTGTGGACGTCGCGACGCGCGGCACCGTGCGCGTCGACGGTGAAGACACCGGCCAGATGACGGAGAAGGCGCTCACGACGCTGCGCCTGCGCAAGCTCGGGTTCATCTTTCAGAGCTTCAACCTCGTCGCGGTGCTCGATGTGTTCCAGAACGTCGAGTTCCCGCTGCTGCTGCAGGGCGCGATGAGCAAGCCGGACCGCAAGCGGCGGGTCGAGGAGGTCCTCGAGCGCGTCGGCCTCGGAAAGTATGGCCACCACCGCCCCAACGAGCTCTCCGGCGGCCAGCGCCAGCGCGTCGCCATCGCGCGGGCCCTCGTCACGAAGCCCACGATCGTGCTCGCCGACGAGCCGACCGCGAACCTCGACTCCGGCACCGGCCAGCAGATCATCGAGCTGATGAAGGAGATGAACCGGGTCGAGAACACGACCTTCATCTTCTCCACCCACGACGCGCACGTGATGGAGGCGGCCGATCGCATCGTCCGCATCCACGACGGGAAGATCTCGGATCCCGGCGAACGCAAGACGAGCAGCGCCGCCGAAGCGCGGGCCTGAGCCAGGAGACGCACACATGGCTACGCTGGGTCTGCTCCTCCAGGTCGCGCTCCGCAACCTGTACCGCCACTGGGTGAAGTCGTCGATCGTCGGCGCGATCATGGCGTTCGGCGCGTTCCTGATCGTCTTCGGGCTCGCCCACGTCTCGTCGATCCGCGACGCGATGGAGAAGAGCGTCACCGACTCGATCTCCGGCCACCTGCAGCTCTATGACGAGAAGGCGAAGGACGATCTCGCGCTCTTCGGCGGCATGGGCATGGGGCGCCCGGACAACGGGATCGTCACGAACTTCGAGAAGGTCCGCGCCACGGTCGGCGCCGTGCCCAACGTGGACACCGTCGTGCCGATGGGGCTCGACGTCGCGTTCCTCAACGCGGGGAGCGAGCTCGATCAGTCGCTGCAGGAGCTGCGGATCGCGGTGAACAAGTCCGACACCCGGGCCGCCGAGCTGATCCGCGAGCGGATCCGCCAGCAGATCGAGGTGCTCGAGGAGGAGGCCAAGAACCTCGCCGCGCTCTCGAGCGACACCTCGAAGACGGCGGAGACGATGGAGCTGCTCGGCCGCGCGAAGTCCGACGCCTTCTGGGCCGGGTTCGCGGCCGATCCGCTGCCGGCGCTCGAGTGGCTCGACAACAAAATTGCGCCGATCGAAGGCGAAGGGAAGACGCTCTTCCTCCGGTACGTCGGCACGGATCTCTCCCTGTTAGAGCAGAAATTCGACCGCTTCTCGATCGTGCAGGGCACGCAGGTCCCGGAGGGCAGACGCGGCCTGCTCGTGAACCACAAATTCATGGAGGACTGGGTCAAGAACCTGGTCGCCCGTGAGCTCGACAAGCTCAAGAAGAGCCGCGACGAGGGCAAGACCTTCGCCGCCGACACCTCGCTGCAGGAGCAGATCAAACGCATGAGCCGGCAGTACCGGCGGGTCATGTACCAGCTCGACGCGGACGAGGCGGCGAAGCTGGAGCCCGAGCTGCGGGCGTTCCTGGGCGGCGCTCCCGGCGCGCTGCCGGAGCTGCTGCAGTCCTTCCTGCTCGTCGACGACACGAACTTCGAGGCGCGCCACGCCTTCTTCTACGCGTCGATCGCGCCGCTCGTGAAGCTCTACGAGTTCAAGTCCGGAGACACGATCACCGTGAAGAGCTGGACCCGCTCGGGCTACCAGCGCTCGCTCAACGTGAAGGTCTACGGGATCTTCTCCTTCAAGGGCGTCGAGAGCTCCGCGCTCGCCGGCTCGTTCTCGCTGACGGATCTGGCGACCTTCCGCGATCTGCTCGGGCTCATGACCACCGAGCGCAAGGCGGAGCTCGCGGCGATCCGCTCGAAGGTCGGCGTGAAGGACGTCTCGCGCGACTCCGCCGAGGCCGATCTCTTCGGCGAGGCGAGCGACGTGGAGGCGACGATCGCCGCTGCGCCGGCAAACGTTCCCCCGACGCCGACGACCGAGGAGGTGCTCGCGGTCGCGACCGGCGAGACGTGGGATCTGCCCGTCTCCGAGCTCGACCGCAACTCCGGCGTCATCATCAACGCGGCCGTCATCCTCAAGGACGCGTCCAGGCTCTCCGTCACCAAGGCGCTCGTCGAGCAGGCGATCAAGGACGCGGGGCTGGGCCTCAAGGTGATCGGCTGGCAGGAGTCGGCCGGCATCGTCGGCCAGTTCATCCTGGTGGTGCAGCTCGTTCTCTTCGTGGCGATCCTGATCATCATCACGGTCGCGCTCGTCATCATCAACAACACGATGGTGATGGCGACGATGGAGCGGACCGGCGAGATCGGGACCATGCGTGCGATCGGCGCCCAGCGGGGCTTCATCGTGGCGCTCTTCCTGCTGGAGGGCTTCGCGCTCGCCGTGCTCGCGGGCCTCGTCGGCTCGGCGCTCGCGATCGGCGTCGTGGCGATCCTCGGGCAGGTCGGCGTGCCGGCCGGCGGCGACTTCCTGGTGTTCCTGTTCGGCGGACCGCGGTTGTATCCGGCGATCAGCGGCCTGCATGTCGTGTTCGCGCTGATCGTGACGGCGGTCGTCGGCTTCGTCTCGGCCGCCTACCCCGCCTTCCTCGCCACGCGCGTCCAGCCCATCGAGGCGATGCGGGCGGAGGACTGACCATGGGCATGCTCCTCACCGTCGCCTTCCGAAACCTCCTCCAGGGCGGCCGCCGCTCGATGCTCCTCACGGTCGCGATCGCGCTCGTGACCGGCTTCCTCGTCGTGCTCCTCGCGCTGTCGCAGGGTCTCTCCGACCAGCTCGTGCGCGCGGCCACCACCCTGGGCACCGGCCACGTGAACGTCGCCGGCTTCTACAAGGTGCGCGCCGGCGACGCCGCGCCGATGGTCACCGACTACTCGAAGATCAAGGAGATCGTGCAGGCGAAGACGCCGAACCTCGACTTCGTGATCGATCGCCAGCGCGGCTTCGGGCGGGTGGTGGCGGAGGGCGGCGAGACCATGCAGGCGGGGCTCATCGGCGTGGAGCTCTCCGAGGAGCCGCGGCTGCTCGGCGCCCTCGAGCTCGCGCCGCACTCGGAGTACCTCGAGGGCGGGGACGAGCAGACCGACGGCGCATTGACGTGTCTGAACCGGCCCGGCACCGCGATCATGTTCGCGTCCCAGGCGAAGCGGCTCGGCGTGCGGGTCGGAGACAAGGTCACCTTCACCACGACCACGTTCCGCGGCGCCTCCAACACGACCGAGTTCGAGGCCTGCGCCATCGCGCGAGACATCGGGCTGATGTCGGGCTGGAATATCTTCGTGCCAAAAAAGGTGGTGCTCGACGTCTACAGCCTGCGCCCCGACACCACCGGCGCCGTCATGGTCTATCTCAAGGACATCGACGACGCCGACGCCACCATGGGCGTGCTGCGCAGCGCGCTCGCCGACGCCGGCTACCGGATCATGGATCACCAGGGCGCCCCCTTCTGGATGAAGTTCGAGGGCGTCGCGGGCGAAGACTGGACCGGCCAGAAGCTCGATCTCACCATCTGGAAAGATGAAGTGTCGTTCCTGAATTACATCATCACCGGCTTCGACACGCTCTCCTTCTTCCTGGTCGCGATCCTGCTCGTGATCATCGGCGTCGGGATCATGAATGCGATGTGGATGGCGGTGCGTGAGCGGACCAAGGAGATCGGCACGCTGCGCGCGATCGGCATGTCCCGCTGGAAGATCCTTGTGATGTTCCTGCTCGAGAGCGTCGTGCTCGGCGTCGTCGCCACGACCGTGGGCGCGCTCCTCGGCGCGGCGCTCGCCGCCGGCCTCGACGCGGCCGAGATCCACGTCCCGATCGCCGCGTTCCGCCTGATCCTGATGGGCGACACGCTCAACCTGAGCGTCACCCTGCGGCAGCTCATCGGCGCGTCGGTCGCGCTGACGCTCGTCACCACCCTCGCGGCGCTGTGGCCGGCGGTGCGCGCCTCGCGCCTGCAGCCGGTGACCGCCATGCAGCACGTCAAGTGAGGAGAATCATGCTCCGCCTGCTCGTCACCGCCCTGCTCGTCACCGCCGCGCTCCCCGCCGCCGCGCTCACGCCGGAGGAGATGGTCGCCTCGCTGAAGGTCGTCGACGACCGCCAGCGGAACTCCGGCGACTACAAGTCGCTCGCCTACATCGAGCGGAAAGAGAAGAACCAGAACGACCTCGTCTACGAGGCGGTCATCTACCGCCGCGACGAGGACGACAAGCTGATGATCCTGTTCACCAAGCCGAAGTCCGAGGCGGGCAAGGGCTATCTGCGCATCGACAAGAACCTCTGGCTCTACGATCCCACGGTCGGCAAGTGGGAGCGGCGGACGGAGCGCGAGCGCATCGGCGGCACGGACTCGCGGCGCAACGACTTCGACGAGTCGCGCCTCGCGATCGAATACACGCCCGCGTACGTGGGCGCCGAGAAGCTCGGCAAGTTCGACGTGCACCACCTCAAGCTCACGGCGAAGGAGGGCATCGACGTCGCCTACCCGATCCTCGAGCTCTGGATCGACGTCGCCACGAACAACGTGCTCAAGCGCCAGGAGTTCGCGCTCTCCGGCAAGCTGATGCGCACGGCCTACTACCCGCGGTGGGAGAAGCTCTTCAGCCCGTCGAAGAACGCGGAGGTCTACTACCCCAAGGAGATCCGCATCTTCGACGAGATCGAGAAGGGCAACAGCACGGTGGTCCTGCTGCAGTCGGTCGATCTCAACGCGCTCCCCGCAAACATCTTCACGAAGGCCTGGCTCGAGTCCAAGAGCCGCTGAAGGAGCCGCGATGAGCGCTGCTGGAACCTGGAGTCGCCCGCTCGCGATCCTGTGTTGTGTCGCGCCGGCGCTCGTGTCGGCGGCGGAGGCCGACGAAGCGGCGATGTTCGGCGGCGAGCCGGCGCCCGCCCCGATCGAGGCGGCGGCCGGCGGCGCACCAACGCCCG
>CAYHCR010000192.1:0-6732 GCA_964354895.1 uncultured Myxococcales bacterium
TGGCGTTCGAGCGGGCCGCGGGCAAGCGGGCCGAGGCGCTCCAGCTGTTCCTGCGCGGGACCCGCTCCTGGAAGGCCAAGGAGCTGTCGCAGGACGATGTCGCGCTCTTCGAGGCAGCGGCCGCGAGCTCGCCCATCCGGCACGTGATGGCGCACGCGAGCTATCTGATCAACGCGGCCGCGCCGGAGGGCTCCGCGGTCCGGGAGAACTCGCGCGCGGCCCTGCAGGATGAGCTCACGCGCTGCGTGCGGCTCGGGATCCCCGGCCTCGTGCTCCACCCTGGCAGCCACAAGGACGCGGCCGAGGGCGTCCGGCTCGCCGCCAGGATGCTCGACGAGGTCCTCGCGGCGGTCCCGGGCAAGACGCAGATCTGGCTGGAAAATACGGCCGGCCAGGGCTCGTGCCTCGCGGCGAAGCTGCCCGAGCTCGGGATGCTCCTCGAAGCGACGCAGCGCAGCGACCGACTCGGCGTCTGCTACGACACCTGCCACTCGTTCGCCGCCGGCTACGACCTCTCGACGCCCAAGGGTCACAAGGCGGCGCTCGGCGAGCTCCGAGCGGCGCTCGGCGGATCACTGCAGGCGCTGCGCGCGATCCACCTCAACGACAGCAAGAAGCCCTGCGGGGCGCGGGTCGATCGGCACGAGGAGATCGGCCACGGCACGATGGGACTTGCGGCGTTCCGGGAGCTCGTCAACGATCCCGAGCTGGCGGGCGTTCCGGGCGTGCTGGAGACCCCGAACCCCGAGGGCTGGGCCGACGAGCTGGACCGACTTCGGGCGCTCGTCCGGCCGAAGCGGTCTAAATCAACAACAAAATCATAGCCTTGAAGGCGCCCTTTCCCCGGCTTGCGAGCCAACCCCGCGGCCGGTAGGTTGCCCGACGATGCCCTCCGGGGCATCGCACGTATGAGGGCCTCCGCCAAAGACGTTCCCCCCGGGTTTCGCGAGCGCGCCGAACGGTTGGTGACGCTCGCCCGGACCCGTACGCGCGCCCTCGTGCTCACGCACGACAACCCCGACCCCGACTCGATCGCCGCAGCGCTCGCGCTCGCCCAGATCTTCCGGGAGAAGGCCGGCCTGCACACCACGATCGGCTACGGCGGTCTGATCGGTCGCGCGGAGAACACGGCGCTCGTCTCGGTGCTCGCGCTGCCGCTCGTGCCGCTCTCTCGGGTCGTCTTCGCGGAGCACGACCTCCTCTGCCTCGTCGACACGCAGCCGGAGATGGGCAACCACTCCCTCCCCGCGACCCACTTCCCGGACGTGGTCATCGACCACCACCCCGAGCGCCCCGAGAGCTCTCACGCCGCGCACGCGGACGTCGGCGGCGACTTCGGCGCGACGAGCACGATCGCGGCGCTCTATCTGCGCGCGTTGGGGCTCACGCCGACGAGGCAGGTCGCGACCGCGCTCTTCTACGGGATCAAGGCAGACACCCGGAACCTCGCCCGAGAGACCGAGGCCGAGGACGTCGCGGCCTACCACTGGCTGTTCCCGTTCGTGGACCAGGAGGCGCTCGCGGCGATTGAGCACCCGCGCCTGCCCGCCGACTACTTCCGCCTCTTTCATCGGGCGCTCGAGCGGGCCCGCGTCTACGACGACGCGATCATCGCGGACCTGGGGCCGATCTACACCCCGGACATGGTCGCCGAGGTCGCCGAGCGCCACCTCGCGCTGCAGGGCATGCGCTGGTCGCTCGCGCTCGCGCGCTTCGACGGCCACCTCTTCGTCTCGCTGCGGGCCCGCGACGTCGGTGCGAACGCAGGCGAGATGATCCGCGACGTGGTCGAGACGCGGGGCGGCTCGGCCGGCGGCCACGGCCAGATGGCGGGCGGGCGGCTGCCTCTGACGGCGCTCGGCGAGGCCCAGGTCCAGCCGCGGATCGACGAGCTGGTCGCCGCGTTCTGCGCGCGGTTCGGCGTCTCGACGGTCGGCGTGCCGCTGCTCGAGCTGCCGACGGCGCCGTGACGTGAGCACCGGCGACCGAGCCTTCTTCGACTGGGCGGCCGGCGCCCCGCTCCATCCGTCGGCCGAAGCGTCCGTCCGCGAGCTGCTCGCTCACCGCGTCGGAAACCCCTCGAGCACGCACACGGAGGGGCGCGCGGCCCGCGCGTGGCTCGAAGCGGCGCGGCGGCAGGTCGCGGCCTTCGCGGGCGCTGCGCCTCGCGACGTGGTCTTCACCGGCAGCGGGTCCGAGGCGAACGCGACGGCGCTCTTCGGGGCTGCGAGCGTCTTCGTCGCGGCGACGGCGCACCCCTCCCTCCGGCTCGCCGCGGCCCGTGCAGCCGGCGGCGGCGTGCTGCCGGTCGACCGGGCGGGACGGCTCGATCCTGCGGCCGTCGAGGCCGCGCTCGCCGCGCCCCGCCCGCCCGGGCGCGCGGTCCTGGCGATCGGCTGGGTCAACCACGAGACGGGCGGGATCGAGCCGCCCGGGCCGCTCGCGGCGCTGGCCCGGAGCCATGGCGCAGAGCTGCACGTCGACGCCGTGCAGGCCGCGGGCCGGCTGCCGCTCGGCGAGGCGTTCGACGTCGCAGCGACGGTCGCGCTCTCCGCGCACAAGCTCGGGGGGCTCCCCGGCGCCGGCGCGCTGCTCGTGCACGGCGG
Organism: uncultured Myxococcales bacterium; assembly: GCA_964354895.1. Taxonomy (GTDB): domain Bacteria; phylum Myxococcota; class Myxococcia; order Myxococcales; family Vulgatibacteraceae; genus CAYHCR01. Next base: position 2,607 of record CAYHCR010000192.1, read on the forward strand.
TCCCGAGGCGGCGCTCGTGCCGGGTCACCAGGAGCGGGGACGACGCGGAGGCACGCCGGATCTGGCGGCGCTCGCGGCCTTCGGCGCGGTCTGCGCCGCCGCGTCGGACACCTCTGCGGCGATGCGCGCGCTCGATGACGCGCTCGCGGCGATCCTCGCGGAGTCTGACCCGACGCACGTTCGCCACGGGAGCGGCGCGGCGCGCGCCTTCGGGATCGCCTCGGTCGCCTTCCCCGGCGCCGACGGCGAGCTGCTGCTCACCGCGCTCGATCTCGGCGGCGTCGCGGCCAGCCACGGCGCCGCCTGCTCGAGCGGCGCCCACGAGCCCAGCGAGGTGCTCCGCGCGCTCGGCCTGCCGCTCCCGCTCGTGCGCGCCTCGATCCGACTCTCGCTCGGGCCCCGCACCTCGGCCGCCGAGCTCGCGCTGCTCGAACGCGCGCTCCCCGTCGCCCTGCGCGCGGCCCGCGCCGTCTGACCCGCTAGGCCGCTGCGCCGAAGAGTCCGCGCACCACCGCCGCGATCGCCAGCGGCGTGCCGATCAGCTCGTCGTAGAGCGGCGCGAGCGCGGCCGCGAACGCGCCGGCGTCCGAGAACCGGCTGTGGGGATCCGGGTGCAGCGCCAGCTGCATCACGCTGCCGACCGCCTCGGGGATCTCGGGCCGCAGGAAGGTCACCGCCGGCGGATCGGACTGGAGGATCTCCGTGGCGATCGAGTCGATCGATTCGCCCACGAACGGACGGCACAGCGTCAGCAGCTCATACAGCGTCACCGCCGCCGCCCAGACATCGGCCTGCGGCGTGACGTCCTCGCCGCGCAGCAGCTCCGGCGAGGCGTAATGCACCTTGCCCCAGATGCCGTTGCGCTTGGTCGCGTCGAGCGAGCGGACCTTCGCGATGCCGAAGTCGCCGAGCTTGATCTCGCCTGTGCGGGAGATGAAGAGGTTCGAGGGCGAGACATCGCAGTGCACGATGTGCATCTCGCGCCCGGCCGGGCCCTTCGCCTTGTGCGCGGAGTCGAGCGCCTCGAGGAGCTTCTGCGCGAGGAACAGCGCGAAGTCGACGGGGAGCTGGATCTGCCGCTCGCGGCAGCGCGCGAGGACCTGACCGAGATCCCGGCCGTCGATGAACTCGAGCGCCATGTAATAGACGTCCTCGACCGCGCCGACCTCCATCACCTCGATGATGTTGGGGTGCTGCAGCATCCGCGAGAGGTCGGCCTCGCCGCAGAAGAGATCGAGGTACTCGGGGTTGCCCGCGAACTCCGGGAGCAGCCGCTTGAGGGCGACGACCCGCCCCTTGCGCGGCCCCTGTCGGAACGTCGCCCGGAACACCTCCGCCATCCCGCCGCGGCCGATGCGCGCGGCGATGTCGAAGTTGCCGAAGACCGAGTCGGGACCGGAGACGGGCGAGGGGACGTCGAGACCGCCGATGGGGTTCACTTCGCGCCGCCCTTCTTCTTGGCCGCGCGCTTGCGGAGCGCGACGAAGCGCGGCTCTTTTCTGACGGACTCGAGATCCGGATCCTGCTCGAGCGACTCGTCGGTCGTGTAGCCGTTGCGCGCGGCGAGCTCCAGCAGCTGCAGCGCTTCCCCCTTCTTCCCGCTCATCGCCCGGAGGCAGGCGAGGTTGTAGTAGGCGTCGCCGAAGTCCGGGTCGACGGCGAGCGAGCGTCGGTACCAGGCCTCCGCGTCGGCCGGCTGGTTGCGCGCGTAGAAGGTCACGCCGACGCCGTTGTAGGCCTCCGCCACGGTCGGATCCTTCTCGATCGCGTCCAGAAAACGCTCGCGGGCCTCCTCGAAGCGGCCCTCGGACAGGAAGTTCTGCGCGTCAGACATCACCGTCTGCGCCTGGGCGCGCCGCATCTTCTGGAGCCCCGGGTCGGTCGACGCCGCGCGCTCGATCGCGCCGAGCGGCCGCAGATCCTGGTTCGCGACCGCGACCGCCTCGTCCGCCATGCGCTCGGCGTCCCTCGTGTCCCCGCTCTTTCGCGCGACGAACACCGCCTTCTTCCGCGCCACGACGCCAGGCCGCGGCACCTTCGGCGGCTTCACCACAGGAGGCGGGGGCGTCGTCCCCGCGCCCGCCGGGTTCGACGCCGCCGCTGCGGCCGCGATCGCCGCGACCTCCGCGCGCGCCTCGCCGATCGCCTCTTCGATCTCGTCCTCCGGCACCCGACGGATCGCGAAGCCGCCGTTCGCGCCGATCACCCGCGGCGTGCAGCCCGGCTCATCCAGCGAGAGCGCGCCCGAGAGGAGGTTGCCCTTCATCGCGAGCATCAGGACCCCGCCGGCCCAGCCGTCGCGCTTGGCGCAGCCCGAGAACGGCAGGCGGATCTTCACGACGTAGGAGTCGCCCAGCGGCGTCGCCTCGAGCACCGGCTGTCCTTCGGCGATCGAGACGCCGGGCCGAGGGACGAGCAGCGTTCCGGCCGTGCCGTCGATGCGAACGACGCCGAGCGGGCCCTCCCAGACACCGGCGATCGCCGCGGTCGCGCCGGCAGGGAACAGCAGTGCAGCCAGGAGGAGCGCCAGCGGGTGCGGTCGCAGCATAGGCGCGAGATCCTAGCCGAGCCGGGCCCGGCGTCGAAGCCCTCGGCCCCGCACACACGCCTCGGCCCACCGCGCCTTGACACGCCCGAGGCAGCTCCCTACCATCATGGAAACGGCGGAAAAAGCGCAGGAAACTGCGCGTGCGAGCGGTCCGAGAGCGGGCTGGATCGTACCGTCGGCGGGGCTCGTTTTGACCGTGTCCGTTTCCCTGCCTGGCTCGTGATGGGTGGCGAATACTCGTACCGATTCCGCGTCCACGGGGGCGCTCCCTGGTGTCCATGTGCAAGCCCTCGGCGTTCGCCGAGAAGGAAGCCTACGGTCACCACAGATGACCCCCACCTGTTTCGGCAGGGTACAGTGGACGCCGCCCACACGGCCGAGGCGGGGATCTTCTCCGGGGGTGTCGCGAGCGCGACGCCCCCGATTTTTTGCGCTGGTGGGCGCGTGAATCTCGACAAGCCGTCGCTTCGTCGCCAGCTGATCGACGCGCGCAGCAGCCGACCCGCCGAGCGCTTCGGTGGCGCGGCCCCACTCCCGCTCCTCGTCGGCCTTCGGCTCGTCGCCTCCTACGTCGCGATGCCGACCGAGCCCGATCCAACGGCGCTCCTCCCCGACGGCGTCACGGCCTGCCTCCCCCTGCTGCCCGCGGCTGGCCGGGTTCTTCGCTTCGCTCGCGCCGGGGGAGTCCTCGTCCCTGCCACGCGCGGCGGCTTCCTCGAACCGACCGGCGCCGAGCTCGATCCCTCGACGATCGACGCCTTCCTCGTGCCCGGGCTGGCCTTCACGCGCAGCGGCGGCCGCCTCGGCCGGGGAGGCGGCTTCTACGACGCGACGCTCGCGGCGTTCCCTCGCGCGCTGCGCATCGGCCTGTGCGCCCGCGAGGAGCTGCTCGACGAGCTGCCGCTGCTGCCGCACGACATGCGGGTCGACGCCGTGCTGGCCGGCGACGAGCTCGTGACGGTCCTCCCGCGCCGCCCGCGCTGATTGCGCTACGATGCGCGCCCATGTCCGCCCCCTCCCTGCGCGCCGCCACGCCAGCTGAACAGCTCGAAGAGCTCACGCGGGGCGCCGTCGACCTCATCTCCAGGGAAGAGCTCGGCAAGCGCCTGGAGGAGTCTTACGAGAAGCAGGTCCCGCTGCGCGTGAAGGCGGGCTTCGACCCGACCGCGCCCGACCTTCACCTCGGTCACACCGTGCTCCTCGCGCGGATGGCGCGGTTCCAGCGCTTCGGCCACCAGGTGATCTTCCTGATCGGAGATTTCACGGGCCGCATCGGTGACCCGACCGGCAAGAAGGCGACGCGCCCGCCGCTCTCCGACGAACAGATCGCCGCGAACGCAGAGACCTACAAGCAGCAGGTCTTCAAGCTCCTCGATCCCGAGCGCACCGAGGTCCGCTTCAACGGCGAGTGGTTCGGGAAGATGAGCGCCGCGGACATGATCCGCCTCGCGGCGAAGTACCCGGTCGCGCGCATGCTCGAGCGCGACGACTTCCAGAAGCGGTTTCGCGAAGGCATCACGATCTCGATCCACGAGCTGCTCTATCCGCTCGCGCAGGGCTGGGACTCGGTCGCGCTGA
>CAYHCR010000193.1:0-6706 GCA_964354895.1 uncultured Myxococcales bacterium
CGGCTCAATGTCCTGCGGCTGCGCATCCCGCCGCTTCGCGAGCGGCCCGAGGACATCGCGCCGCTCGCCGCGCACTTCGTCGCGCAGTTCAACCAGCAGGAGGACCGGCGCGTGCGCGGGCTCTCGCCGATGGCGCTCGACAAGCTCCGCGCCTGGCGCTGGCCGGGCAACGTGCGCGAGCTGCGCAACGCGGTGGAGCGCGCCTTCATCCTCGACCCGACCGCCGAGGAGCTGCGCGTGGAGCACTTCCCCGACGACCTCTCCGCGGGCGCGACCAAGGTCGTGCCGCAGACGGATCCGAACGGCGATCCGGCGGTGCAGGGGCTCGAGGCGACCGAACGGCGGATGATCTCCGAGGCGATGCGGACGGCCGCAGGCAACCAGTCGCTCGCCGCGCGGCTGCTCGGGATCTCCCGCGACACGCTGCGTTACCGGCTCAAGAAGCACGGGATCGGCGGCTGATCGCGTGCGCCCCGACGCAAGACCTGCGTGCTCGACTTGGGCGCTCGGGAGCGATCGGGGCTCCTGCCCCACCCGCCCTGCGTCGGATGACCCAGTTTCAGGGTCCAGGGGCGCGATCTCATTGAGGAACGGGCTTTGCATGGGAGAGATCGAATTCACTGGAGAGCCCATGCGACCGGCCCAGCCTGTCTCCCCGATGCTCGCGCTGCTCGTGCTGACCCTCGTGGGCGCCGCGCTCCCGGCGCGCGCCTCGAACCAGCCGCCGACGGTGGACGCGCTCTCCGTCTCGCCGACCCCGCTGCCCGCGTCGTCGCAGGCGAGCATCACCTGCTCCGGCTCGGACAGCGACGGCACGATCACGCAGCTTCGGATCATCGTCTCCGGCGGGCTGCTGCCGGGCGGCGCTCTCGCCGAGTACCTGCCGATCACGCCGGGCGCCTCCGTCACCGCCTCCGTGCTCTGGAGCACGCCACCGGCCGGGGACTACACCGTGCGCTGCGGCGTCGCCGACTCGGGCGGCACCTTCGGCGGCTCGCTGGTGACGTGGTCGACGCTCGCGGTGACGACGGTGGCGCCGGTCGGCGCGCCGCCTGCGCTGCTTCCGCTGACGCTCGACGCTGCACAGGTGCTCGGCGGCGGGCGCGTACACCTCACGGCGACGGTGAGCGATCCCGACGGAGATCCGCTCGATTTCCTCTGGAGCGCGGCGGACGGCGCGATCCTCGGCACGGGCCCGCTCGCGGAGTGGGAGCTGCCGCTGCAGCCGGGTCACTACGTGGCGACGCTCACGGTCTCCGACGGCACCGGCAACAGCGCGGTGGCCACCGCCGCCGTCGACGTGGTGCGCGCGCTGATCGCAGCGCCCCTGCAGGCCGAAGCGACGCTGACCCCGGAGCGCATCGCGCTGGATTCGAGCGGCACGATCTGGGTGACGAGCGGCCGCGAGGGCGCGGTCGTCGCGCTGACGCCCGAGGGCGCGCGCCTGCGCACGATCCCGTTCGCGGGCCACCTCGGCTCGATCGCGGTCGCCACCGACGGCACGCTCTGGGTCGGCGATCTCGACGCCGGCAGCGTGACGCGGCTGGACGCGCTCGGCCGGCGGGTCGGCATGCTCGGCCGCGGCGCGGGTGAATTGCGCGCGCCGGCCGATCTGGCGATCGCCGCGAACGGAGACGTCTGGGTCGCCGACGCCGACGCCGCGCGCGTCGCCCGCTACGCCGCGGACGGCCGACTCCTGCAGAGCTTCCCTCTCCCTGACACGCGCCCCACGGGCGTCGCGCTCTCCGCGGACGGCAGCGAGCTCTTCGTCACCGACGGCCTCGCGGGCCGCGTGCTCGTGCTCTCGCAAGCGGGCGTGCCGCTGCGCACGATCGGCTCTTTCGGCACCGGCGCCGGGAGGCTCACCAGGCCCGGCGGCCTCGCGCTCGGGCAGGACGGCACGCTCTTCGTCGCCGATCTCTTCCAGTCCAACGCCGCGATCTTCGCGACGGACGGCTCGAGCGGCACGGTCGGCGCGTACGGCGACACCGCCGCCGCCGGCCAGCTCCAGATCCCCGTGGACGTGGCCGTCGATCGCTTCGGCCGGCTCCTCGTCACGAGCGCCGGCACCAACCGCGTGGAGGTCTTCGATCTGATCGGCGGCGCCTCGCCCCGCTGCGTGGGCGACTCGGACTGCGACGGCCTGCCGGATCTCTGGGAGCTCGCGCACGGCCTCGATCCGCACTTCGCAGGCGACGCCTGGCGGGACGCGGACGGCGACGGCCTGCCCAACGCGCTCGAGTACAGGTTCGGCACCGACCCCCTCCGCGGCGACACCGACGGCGACGGCCTCTCGGATCTCGAGGAGCTCGACGCCGCCACCGACCCGCTCGATCCCGCCTCCCGCGACCTGCTCGTGCGCGTCCCGGCAGAGCTGCACACCGGGCCGACGCTGGTCGCGATCACGCCCGAGCTGCTCGACGCCGGCGGCCCCGCGACCTTCGCCTGGCGCCTGCTCGGCGGCCCGGAGCGCGTGCGCCCCACCGTCGCAGCCGACGGCCGGCTGACCTTTCCTGCCTTCGTGCCCGGCACGCACCGCCTCTCCGTCCGCGCCTCGCGCGCGGGCCGGACGGGGCCGGCGTCGGTCGTGCGCGTGACGATCGACGAGCTGCCGCCGGTGGCGGACGCGGGCGTCGACGTCGGCGCGCGCGTCGGCGAGCGCGTCGGGCTCGACGGCCGCTTCAGCACCGAGCCCAACCGCCAGAGCCTCTCCTTCCGCTGGAGCCAGCTCGACGGAGCGCCGGTCTTGATCGCAGGCGCCGACACCGCGCGCCCGGCCTTCGTCGCCGGCTCGACCGGCCTGCATCGCTTCTCGCTCGTGGTCACCGATGTCGCCGGCCTCTCGTCTGCGCCCGCCTTCGTCGACGTGCTCGTCGAGGCGCCCGGCGATCACCTGCCGGTCGCGCGCGCGGTCGTCCCCTCGCTCGTAGAGGTCGGTGCGCCGATCGCGCTGGACGCCTCGGCCAGCCTCGACGTGGACGGCGCGCCCGTCACGGTGCGCTGGAGCCTCTCCGGCGTCGGCGCGCGGATCGACGATCCCGCCGCGCTCGTCACGACCTTCACCGCCGATGCGCCAGGCCGCTATGAGCTGACGCTCGTCGCGAACGACGGCCTCCACGACGGCCAGGTGACGCGCTTCGTGGTGCAGGCGCATACCTTGCCCGCCGCCGCGCCGCTCGCCGCTGCAGGCGCAGACCTGCGCGCGCTGACCGGCGTGCCCATCCGCCTCGACGGCAGCGCCAGCCACCCGGGGCTCCTCGGCGACGCGCGCTTCACCTGGCGCCAGCTCGAGGGCCCGACCGTCGCGCTGACCGACGAGGGGACCTTCGCCTCGGCGAGCTTCGTGGCGCTCGAGGCCGGCGCCGCCCGCTTCCGGCTCGCGAGCGAAGACGCCGCGGGCGTGGGCACCTCCGACGACGTCGTCGTGACGGTCGACGAGCCCGGCCGAAACGCGGTCCCGGTCGCCGTCGCGCTCGTGATCGGCACGCTGCCCGGCTCCCCCGGCATGCCGCTGGTGATCGACGCCTCGCGAAGCAGCGACGCAGACCGCGGCGCGCGCCGCCACGTCACCTGGACACAACGGGACGGCCCGCGCCTGGACCTGCCGGATCCGCACGCGCTGCGCAACAAAGTGCGTCCCACCGCGCCGGGCGCCTACGTGCTCGAGCTGACGGTCGACGACGGGATCGACCGGAGCGCCGCCGTCCGGGTCGAATTCTCGGTGGTGGAGGAGAATCCATGAGCCGCCTTCCCCTTCGGTTGGCGCTCGTCCTCGCGACGCTGCTCGCCCTCCCGCTCGCCGCCTCCGCGACCGACGCGCCGCACGACGCCACGCGCCTGCCGAACCAGTGCTCGGACTGCCACACGCTGCACAACGCGCCCGGCCTCGCACTCACGAATGTCGCCGGCCAGCTCAACCTCTGCTCGAGCTGTCATGTGTCCCGCGGCAAGGAGGCCTGGAACCTCGCCGATCAGGCCGGGCAGGCCCTGCCGATCGGCTCGTCCCACTCCTGGAGCGGGTTCATCATCAACACCGGCCACGGCGCCGGCACGCCCACCTCCCCGGACATGCTCGAGCACCTCGACACAGGGGCCGGGGGCCTCAAAAAAATCCGCTGCGGCACCTGCCACGACCCGCACAGCCAGGCGAACCGGCCCTACGACCCGACCGCGCCCGCCGCTGCAGGCGCCGCCGGTCGTCACTTCGGCCGGCTGACCAACACCGCCAACGAGCTCTGTCTGGACTGCCACTCGGCCCGGAACATGACCGACGTCGGTCACGGTTTCTGGACCGGTAACAAGCTCAGCCACCCGGTCCGCACCTCGATCCCGGCCTCCACGGAATTCAACCCGATCCCGCTCGACACGACCGGCACCGCGCAGCTGCTCGGAAACTTCGGCACCGCGACCAACGGCACGACCACGACGCTCGTGGACGGGACCAAGGCCTGGGCCGGCCTCAACGGCCAGTGGATCCGCTTCACGAGCGGCGCCAACAACCGCGTCACGCGCCAGATCACCGCGACCACGCCCACCCAGGTCACCTTCGCGTTGCTCCCGGCGGCGATCGTCGCGGGCGTCACGTATGAGATCGACGCAGACGGCAACCTGCTCAATAACCTCGTGCTCAACAACCTCGGCGTGCCGAGCTACACCACCGGCACCGTGCAGTGTCTCACCTGCCACGCGGTCCACTACGCGGACTCGAACGCGGCCACCTACGACGATCAGCCGCGCGCCGGCGACGACATGCTGCTGCGCCGCAACAACGACGACACGGCCTGTGCGGCGTGCCACACGGTCAAGCTGCATAACAGCACGGTGACGAACTCGTCCCGCGCGGCCTGGGGCACGACCTTCACCTGCAAGACCTGCCACATGCCCCACGGCACGGCGAACATCTATCTGGTCAACGAGACGATCGTCACGCCGAACAGCGGCTCGCACGTGGTCGACTTCCGCTCGATGAGCGTGGCGAACGGCATCGAGAACCAGGGCCTCATCAACGCGGCGGCGCTGGGCACCGGACCTTGCGAGACGTGTCACACCAATACCCGCAATGGCGGGCTGATCACCACGCCCGGCACGGCGACCTTCACGGCGCTGGGCCTCACCGTCACCGGCGCCGCGACGACCTGGACCTCGCAGCTCGCGGCTGGCTGGGAGATCCGCTGCACGCAGGGCGGCAGCTCGCCGGCCGCGTGGACGAAGATCGCCACGGTGAACTCCAACACGCAGCTCACGCTGGTCGCCGGCGGCTATCGCGGCACCTCGTGCGCCGCTGGTTCGAGCTGGGAGGCGGCGAACCCGCGCTTCCGCAACACCGGCTCCGGCCGCGGCGCGGCGGGCACCGAGCACTACGCAGGCTCCTGCGTCACGTGCCACACGCACTCGGGCGGCTTTCGCGGCGGCGAGTCGAGCGGCAATACGGGCTGCTCGAACTGCCACGACTTCGACATGACGGTCGACGACGGCGCGAAGACGGGCAAGTACCACCACGTCATGGAGACGGACGTGAAGCTCACCGTCGGGCTCACGACGTATCCGACGACCGCAGCGCCGACCACGGCGACGGCCGACCAGGACAAGTCCTGCGTGCAGTGCCACGCCGATCACAATATCTTCCGCCCGGATCTGAACGCCTCCAACTCGCTGGGCCGCGGCGCGAACCTGCGCACGCGCATCGCCAACGGCCCGCCCGTCGGCGCGCCTCCGGCCGCTTCGGCGCCCGGGGACGCGGCGCCCGGCTACTACGCGAACCGGGACTACCTGGACGCGGACGCGGCGGGCGGGATCTGCCTCTCGTGCCACACGACCGCGCCGACCAAGAACCAGGTCGACCAGCGCTCCGACGGCACGACCGTGACGCCGGTGCTCACGAAGGCGAGGTTCCTCGCGTCGGTGCACGACTACACGGTCGCAGGCAGCATCACCACGGGCTCTGGCGCGTTCACGACCGCCTGTACGAAGTGCCACAACGACGGCCAGACGAAGGCGTATCAGAACGGCACCTGGAAGTTCTCGCTGCATGCGTCCGATGAGCGCCGCCTGCTCTCGTCGATGGGCATCACGGCTCCGACGGATCCGCTCGAAGAGAAGTTCTGCTACCGGTGCCACAGCCTCGTCGCCGACGTGAACCCGGGCGGCGGACCGGCGAAGGGCGTGGCGCTGCGCGATTACTACAACCAGATCGCGATGACGGCGCGGTCGGAGGGGATCTTTGCGGCGATGGGGAAGGGGACGGCGGGATCTCCCGCAGGACCGTATACGACGGCCGCCGCCTCGGTGCTGCACTTCAAGCCGGCAACGGAGGTTGCGCCCGCTGAGCCGATGCCGAACGCCCACGAGACGACCGACACGCTTCGCGCTGGCAGCGTCTGGATCGGGCGCGCGATGTCTCCGACTGCAGCAACGGTCGCCTATGAGACGAAGAGCCAGATTACGAACCGGAGCGGGACGACAGATTGGGCAATGGTGAGTTTCACTTCGCCACCGGTCGCGAGCGCAGCCAACCTCGCGGCAGGCAATTGGACGATCCTGCTCTACGACTCCGAGTCGAACGCTGCACAGAATGCGTGGATTCGTTACCGGGTGTACTCGTGGCGAGCGAACGACACGCTCGGGACCCAGATCGCGGCGCGCACGACGTTCGGGACGGAGATGCTGACGGTGGTTCCCGGCGCCGGTCAATCCATCGTGATCGCGG
>CAYHCR010000194.1:0-6701 GCA_964354895.1 uncultured Myxococcales bacterium
CTGGGGACCTCCTCGGTCTGCACCTCCACGCGCGCGCGGTGGCGCAGCTGCGGCATGGCGATCGCGACGGCCGACTCGACGGCGCGGCGCAGATCGATCGGCGCCTTCCGCTCGTCGTCGCCGCGCGAGAAGGTCGTGAGCCCCTGCACGATGATCCGCATGCGCTCGCAGCCGCGCTCGACCTCCCCGAGCGTCGCGATCAGCTCCGGCTCGACGGCGAGCCGGACGAGCTCCTCGGTCACGAACCGCACGTTGCCGAGCACGAAGGCGAGCGGGTTGTTGATCTCGTGCGCGACGCCCGCCGCGAGCTGGCCGATCGAGCGCCGGCGGTCCTCGACGACGAGCTGCTCGTGCGCCTTGCGCAGCTCCGTGAGCCGGAGCGCGAGCTCTGCGTTGGTCTCCTCGAGCTCGCCGTTCACGCGCCCGAGATCGGCGGTGCGCCCGGCGACGCGGCCCTCCAGCTCACCGTGCAGCTTTGCCTGGTGCTGCAGCATGCGATCCAGCGCGCGCGCGAGCAGGCCGAGCTCGTCGGTGCGCACCAGATCCTGCGCGAGGAGCGAGGGCTCGCGCCCTTCGATCACGCTCTCGGCCACGCCCGTGAGCCGGCCCAGCGGCGCGGAGAGCAGGCGTCCCGCGAGCGCGGCGGCCAGCACGCCGAACGCGAGCAGCAGCAGCGTCGCGGAGGCAGACCAGCGCAGCACGCCGAGGAAGACCTCGTTCTCCGCGTGCATCCGGAAGGAGATCGAGAGGATCGCGCGCGCGCCCGAGCGGGTCTCGAGCGGCCGCTGGACCTCCATGCGCTCGGGCAGCGCGATGCCGTTGTCCTCGCCGCGCCCGCCGGTCGGGCGGTGGCCCCGCGTCGCGAGCACCGTGCCGTCCTCGAGGCGCAGCTCGGCCCACTCCGCCTCGGGCATCGCGTCGAGCGAAGCGAGCAGCTCTGCCGCGTTCTCGGCGTCGCCGAAGTCGACGGCGGGCTCGAGCGCGCGGGCGAGGACCTCCGCGAGATCGCCGGCGCGCAGCTCTGCGTGGCGCAGCGCGAGCTCCCGGGTGGCGAGCGCGCCGATCGCGCCGATGGCGACGCCGACGCTCGCGACGAGCGCCGCGAAGAGGAGCACGAGGCGGGCGGAGAGCCCCAGCGGAAGACGGCGGCCTGGGAGGACGCTCATGGCGGACCCGGGGGTGCGTCGACGGTTTGGGCCAGACGGAGCAGGCCCGCGTCGAGCCGCGCGCCCTCGGTGCGGGCGACGGCGAGGTTCACCAGCACCCGCGGCCGATCGGCCTCGCGGACGATCCCGAGGGCGAGCCCTGCGCGGACCGAGGCCTCGTCGGAGCCGATCGTCAGCACCGGCGTCGCGCCGAGCCCGACGCGCAGCTCTGCCACTCGTTCGGCGAGCCCGGGCGCGAGCACGACGACCAGCGGCACGTCCGGCGGCGGTACCAGCGGCGCGAAGCCGGGACCGAGCGCGCCGCGCTGGATCGAAGGCGCGCCGCGGCCCTTCGAGGCGGCCCGCAGCGCGCGTTCGAGCTCGTCCTGAAAGCTCCGCGGGCCCGGCAGCCCGTCGTCGACGAGCAGCACGTAGAGCGGCGCATCCGGGGCGAAGCGACGGTCGTAGCCGTGCAGCCGGAGCAGGAGCGGCGCGTGGAGCGAGGGTGGCAGCCCGGCGCCGAGCAGGAGCGTGGCGAAGAGTCCGAGCGCAACGGCTGCGCGCAGCGAGCGCCCGGCGCTGGACCCCGACCGGGTCGCAGGTGCCCCCGGGTCCGCTCGCACCCTCGCGCCGCGCCGCTGGGGCGCGCCGAACCCCTCGATCGGACGAGGGATTGTCTGGCGGCGAGGCGCTGTCATGTCAGCCCGACGGATCGGTGCATCGGGCGCGCCAGCGCAAGGAGCGCTTCGGTCTGTTGCGACGCCCTGCGGGCTCCGCCGTCAGCCTCGGGTCGCGACCGCCACGCGCTCTTCCGCGCCGAGCTCCAGCACCCGCCCGCCCGTCATCGCAGGAGCGAGGTCGCCAGGGTGGGCGTCGAAGCCCGGCTCGAGACCGTGCCGCCGCAGCTCCTCGGCGAGCTCCGCGGTCTCGAGGCGCCCGATCATCGGCTCGTGCAGCAGCCGCAGCGAGCCCCGCATCAGGTGGATCCCCACGCGCCGCCAGCCGCGCGCGCCCTTGCGCGTCAGGTACGTCAGCAGCAGCCGCGAGCCCTGCGCCGAGCGCGCCCCGACCTGCGCGAGCGTCTCCCGCAGGGCGGCCCGCGGCAGGTACATCGTCACGCCCTCGAGGATCCAGGCCGTCTTCGTCGCCGGATCATGGCCCGCGGCCGACAGACAGTCCTGCAGACGATCGCGGGTGAAGTCGACCGGCACGTACCGCAGCTCGCGGGTGCGCCCCGGGCCCGGCGGCGCGCGGCGCTGCTTCCACGCCTGCGTCGCGGGGTGATCCACCTCGAAGAGGGTGACCTCGCCGAGGAACGGGAGCCGGTGCGCGCGCGCGTCGAGGCCCGCGCCGAGCAGCACGACCTGCCGGCAGCCCGCCTCGATCGCCGCCTGCAGCTCGCGATCGATCAGCGCGGTGCGCAGCTCGAGGTGCTCGGCGAGCCCGAAGAGCAGCCGCCGCGCCGCGCTCCGGCCGAGTCGTCGTCGCAGGCCAGGCCCATCGAGCAGCTCGAGCAGCGCGCCCGCGGGCTGCGGGAGCAGGGCGGCCGCGAGCGGATCCCGCGCGATCGCGTCGGGCGCGCCGCCCGCGAGGCCGCGCGCGAAGGAGACGGCGAGCGCCGTCAGGCTGGGCAGACGTTCATGCATCGGGCGACTCTGCCGCAACGGCGCCACGCCTGTACGGATCCGCAGGGCGGTTGACCTTCGCGCGCGGGGTGGGGCAGCGTCCGCAGCATGAGCTCCATGTCGCTGACGCTCCGGACCTTGTGTGGCTCGTGCGCGGGGCCGCTGCCCGTAGGCGCCGTCGTGCCCGCGGTGATCTGCCCGCGCTGCCAGACCGCCAACACGCTCACCGTCGACGCGTGGAAGCGCGTCTCGCTCGCCGCGAAGATGGCCTCGGACGCCGGCATGGATCTGGGCGCGTCGAGCGGCGATCGGAAATTCCAGCTCTCCGCGAACCCCGAGCCGCCGACCTGCGCGTGCGGCACGGCCGTCCCGATGGAGAACGCGCTGCTGTACGCGAACCGTGGCTTCGTGCATTGCCCGGGCTGCGGCGCGCGCCTGACGCTGCGCTCCGTGCCTCCTCCTCTCGCTGCGGTACTTCCGCCGGGGACGACCCACCTCGTCGCAGAGGACGCGGCGACGTTGCAGGGCGCGGCGCCGGCCGGGCCCGTGAAGTTCTTCTTCTGGGCTGAGTAGGGCTGCGCCAGACGGCGAAGGCCGGTCCCGCTCGCGCGAGGCCGGCCTCCGGTCGTACAGCGTTGCAGGCGATGGCTAGCGCGCGATCTCGAGCGTCCAGCTCTTGATCGTTCCGGTGTCGCCGGCCGCGTTGTCGATCACCTGCAGCTTCCAGACCCCGGCCGCGTCGACGCCGTCGAAGTGCGCGGTCTCGAAGCTCGCCTTGAGGTGATCCTCGCCGCCGCCCTGGTTCGCGACGAGCGTCTTGGTCTTGCGCCCCTTCTTGAGCTTCACCGTGAGGTCACCGCGGTAGGTGTGCTCGATGTCGAGCGTGACCGTCACGTTCGTCACCGGGCCGCCCTCGGCCACCGTCGTCTCGACCGTCGCGCCCGTGGTGCTGTTGTCGGGGATCGCCTTCTCGGGCGACTCGGTGTTGGTCGACCGGCCGTCCGTCGCGCCGCAGGAGGCGTCGGCCGAGCAGGCCGGATCGAGGCAGTCCGCGCCGTTCGCGCCGTCGTCGTCGATCCCGTTTCCGCAGATCTCCGGGACCACGGCCGCCGCGATCGTCGGGAGGTCGCTGACAGACGCGCTCATGTGTTTGGCGACGTAGGCGTAGGAGATCCAGCCGTAGCCGTCACCCTTGGGGTTGTTCACGCCGAACGAGCCCTTGCCCCAGCTGTTCTTGAACAGGAAGAAGCCCTTCTCATAGGAAGGGTCGCCGGCCGCGGTGACGATCGCCTTGCCGGTGCCGTCGACCTTCTGGACCTGCAGGTCGTCGTCCCAGCCGACGATCACGACCGAGTGGCCCGCGCGCTTCTTGAGCGACTCCGTCTCGTCGGTGGTGTTGGGCGCGAGCACGTAGCCGGCGCGGAAGTAGTCCTGGTTCGTGGGCAGCGGCGAGCCGCGGTGGTTCCAGCCCTGGTAGAAGAACGTGCCGCTGATCGCGACGGCCGTCTTGCGCGTCGAGAGGTGCGCCTTGATCGAGTCGGCCGTCGCCTTGATGTATCGGCCGGCGGGCAGCTTGAACTTCGAGGCCGAGCGCGCCGACTCGGGCGGCTCGCCGTTCGTGTAGCACTTGATCGGGAGGTTCTCGCCGCCGACGCAGGCCGCGTCATTGGAGGCGTTCCACGGCGAGGTCTCGTAGCGCCAGGCGCCCTCCTCGACGATCCCGAAGCGCGAGATCGCCCGGAGGTTCTCGTCGGGGTTGCTGCCGCCGGTCGCCGGGAAGGCGCCGACCTCGTTCTTCACCGACCACTGCAGGTACTGCTCGGAGAAGTCCGGCGTGCCCTGGTAGCCCGCAGAGATGTACAGGTGCTCCATCAGCGCGACCGTCGAGAAGATCGAGCAGACGCCGCGGCTCGCCTGGCTCTTGACCGGCGACTGCTTGGCGACGAGGTCGAACTGCCTGGGATAGGTCGCGTCCGCCTTGCCCTCGGAGGGCAGCGCGTCGTTGTCGGGGGCGCCGCCGAGCAGCGCGTCGAGATCTTCGAGCGGCGCGTCGACGTCCTCGTTCGTGGCGGTGTTGTTCGCGCCGGGGGGCGCGGTCGGCGCGCCGTCCACGGCGGCGTCACCGCAGGCGGCGGCGGCGAGCAGAGCAGCGAGCAGGGCGAGGTGTCGGGTCGTCAAGGGAGATCTCCTTCTTTGAGCGCGCGCACTCTAGCCGATCCCGTCGTCGCAGATCGAGGTGGCGGCCGTGCACCGGGGCCCGCGGCGGTCTAGAGGAGCACCCGATGCAGGCGGGCAACGACAGCTGGCAGGCCTTCGACGAGGACCCGACGCGGGAGCTGCTCCGGCAGTCCGGGCCCATCGCGATCTCGATGGTCAGCTACAGCATGATGACGCTCGCGGACACGCTGCTCATCGGCGGCTACGGCGCGGCGGCGCTCGCGGGCGTGGGCCTCGGCGGCACGATGACCTTCGTGCTGCTCTGCTTTCCGCTCGGGCTGCTGCGCGCGACCAAGACGCTCATCGCGCAGGCGCTCGGGGCGAAGGCGAGCGGCCACGTCGCGTACGTGGGCGCGAGCGTGCTCGTGGCGGCGGTGCTGGGGCTGGCGGTCGCGGCGCTCGGCCAGGGGCTCGCGGCGCTGCTGCCGCTGATCGCGGCGACGGAGGCGTCGGGCGAGGCGGCGCGGGTCTATCTGTCGATCCGCGTGCTCGGCGCGCCGCTCGCGATCGTGGCGATGGCGCTGCGCGAGGCGCGGTGGGCGCAGAACGACGGCCGGTGGGCGGCGCTCTCCAGCGTGCTCGGCAACGGCGCGAACATCGGGCTCGCGGTGCTGTTCCTGGGGCCGCTGCGGCTCGGCGTCGAGGGCGCGGCGTGGGCCACGGTGATCGCGCACGGGATCGAGCTGCTGGCACTGCTGCCCTCCCAGCGGCGGGACGGCTTCGGCTTCGCGCTGGTGCGGCGCGGGCACCTGCAATCCTTGCTGCGCGTCGGGCTGCCCAGCGCCCTGCAATTCCTGCTCGAGGTCGGCTCGTTCGCGATCCTCGCGGGCCTGCTCGCGGCGCACTCGGAGGTCGCGATGGCCGCGCACCAGGTGGCGCTGCAGGCGCTGCATTTCTCGTTCCTGCCGGCGCTCGCGGTGGGCGAGGCGGCGAGCGTGCTGGCGGGCAACGCCGTCGGCGCCGGTCGGCTCGACGTGGTGCGGGGGCTCGCGCGCAGCGCGCTGAAGATCGTCTCGGTCTACACGCTCTTCTGCACGCTGGTCTTCGCGTTCGGCGCGGGCGCGATCGCGGGCGCCTTCACCGACGATCCGGCGCTCGCCGCGGTCGCCCGGAAATTGCTGTGGATCGCCGCGGCGTTCCAGCTGCTGGACGGCGCCAACATCGTCGCGCGCAGCGTGCTTCGGGGCGCGGGGGACGTGAAGGTGCCCGCGCTGATCGGGATCCTCACGGCGTGGTGCTGCACGCCGCCGCTGACGTGGCTGCTCGCATGGCAGGCGGATCTCGGCGCGGTGGGCGCGTGGATCGGCATCACGGCGGAGGTCGTCGTCGGGGCGGCGCTGCTCTGGTGGCGGCTGCGCGGCACGGCGTGGCACGAGCCGGCGCGGCAGACGCGGGCGATGGTCGAGGCGGAGGCGGCGCGCGGGCAGACGACGGCCGCGGCGTGAGGCCGTCAGGCCGGCAGCGCGCGCTCGAAGAAGAACGCGAGCTCCGCGGCGAGCGCCGGCCGCCCGGCCGCGACGTCGGTCGCGTCGAGCTCCAGCGCGATGGCCGTGGCGGCGTCGCCGTGGTCCCGGCAGAGCGCGGCGGCCTCCCGCAGCAGGGGCGCGGCGGAGGCGGCGCGGCCCGCGGCGATCCCGGCGAGCGCGCGCAGCACCCGGATCCCGGGCGTCGCGCCGACCTCGGCCTCCACGGACTGAAAGGCCGCGGCGGCCTC
>CAYHCR010000195.1:0-6688 GCA_964354895.1 uncultured Myxococcales bacterium
GGAGGGGGGCGAGGTCGGGTTGACGGGGCGCTGCGGCTCGGTGGCGCTGGTGGCAGACGGGACGGGGCGAGAGCTCGACGGGGGCGAAGAAGGGCTCCCCCCGGTGCTCGCGAGCCGCGCCATCGACGCGCCGGACGGCTCGATCCCGGCCGGCCGTGTGTCCGGCATCCTCCAGATCGCGCGCGGCTTCGCGGGCGATCGCGAGGTCGTCCGGATCTCGATCGAGCTCTCGATCGATCCAGCAAAGGTACACGACTCGATCCGGCTCGACGCCGCGCCCCCGCTCGCGCTCGAGCTGCCGGGCGGCCTCTCGGAGCCGGCCTCGGGCGCGGCGGCGCTCGCCAACACGGCGGTGCGGATCGCGGCTGCGGAGCCGGGGCTGCTCACGGTGCTCGACCTCCCGGCGGGGCGATGAGTCCGCCGCGCGGGCGCCCCGCGACGTCGGACGCGGTGGCGAGGACCCTGGCGACGATCGCGCCGCTGCTGCTCGCCGCGGCGTGCGGCGGCTGCGCCGGCCGTGAGGCGACCTTCGACGAGGCGCGGGTGGCGCCGGTGACGTCGGCAGCGACCGACCTGGCCGGCCGCGTCAGAGCGAAGCGCGAGGAGGCGGCCGCGGCGTGGGCCGGGCGCGAAGATCCGGCGCGCGTGAAGGTGGCGATCGCCGCCTGGGAGGCGGCCGCGGCGCTCGATCCGCTGGACGGGACGTCGAGGGCTGATCTCTCCCGCGCGCACTACTTTTTTGCCGAGGCGTTCCTGCGTGAGGAAGGGAAGCGGGACGAGCTCGTCGCGCTGCTGGAGAAGGGGACGGCCTGGGGCGAGCAGGCGCTCGCCGTTCAGGCGCCCGAATTCGCGCGACGCCTCGCGAGCGGGGAGCGGTTCGAGGCGGCGGTGACCTCGGTCGAGGGGAACGCGATCGCGGCGCTCTACTGGTACGGCGTCAACCTCGGCCGCTGGGCGCGCGCGCGCGGGATCGCTGAATTGCTCGGCAACAAAGATCGGGTCAAGAGCGTCATGGATCGCGTGCTCGCGCTCGACGAGACGTTCTTCCACGCGGCGCCGCATCGGTACTTCGGCGCCTACTACTCGCTGCTGCCGTCGATCGCCGGCCGCGATACGGCCAAGTCCAAGGAGCACTTCGAGAAAGCGCTGCAGCTCGCGCCCGCGTTCGCCGGCACGAAGGTCCTCTACGCCGACACGTACTGCGTGAAGATGCAGGATCGCGCGCTCTACGAGCGGCTCCTGGGCGAGGTCGTCGCCGCGTCGCCCGACGCGCTGCCGGACGTGGGGCCCGAGACGCGGGTCGAGCAGCAGAAGGCCCGGAAATTGCTCGCGGAGGTCGCAGAGCTGTTCTGACGCAGGCTTGGGGGGACGCACATGACGAACGCACCGGCGATCGTCGCGATCGCGGCGCTCCTGCTCTGCGCCGCGCCCGCGCGGGCCGACGAGCCGATCAAGGCGAAGCTGGCCTCGGTCGCGCCGGAGGGCACGCCCTGGGCGGACCAGCTCACGCGGCTCAAGCGGCGCGTCGAGGCCGAGAGCGGCGGTCGCCTGAAGGTGCAGACCTTCACGGGCGGCGCGCTGGGTGACGAGAACGGGACGGCGGCGGAGTGTCGGCGCGGGACGCTGCAGCTCTGGGCCGGCTCGACCGCGGCGCTCGCCGACGCGGTCCCGGAGCTCGCGCTGCTCGAACTGCCGTATCTGTTTCGCGACGAGGCAGAGGCGGACTGGGTGCTCGACTCGGTGCTGCTCGAGGATCTTCGCGGCAAGCTCGCGGAGCGCGGCTTCGTGCTGCTCTTCTGGGCCGAGAACGGCTACCGCTCGTTCGGCACCAGATTCGGGCCGGTCCGCACCGCCGCCGCGCTGGAGGGCAAAAAGATGCGCGCGCAGCCCTCCGAGGCGCACCTCGAGATGTATCGGGCGCTCGGCGCCAGCCCCGTCCCGATCCCGGTCACCGAGGTGATCGCTGCGCTCAACACAGGCGTGATCGACGGCTTCGACAACACGCCGCTCTTCGCCCAGGCGGCCAGCTGGTACAAGGGCATCACGACCTTCACCGTCAGCAACCACATCTACCAGCCGGGCGTGCTCGTCGCGTCGAAGCCGTGGTTCGACGCGCTCCCGCCCGACCTGCAGAAGGTGCTGCTGGGCGATCCGGTGAAGGAGGCCGAGGACGTCCGCCGCTCGGTCCGCGCGTTGACCCCGCTGCTGCTGAAGAACTTCGAGCGCGCCGGGATCGAGGTCGTCACCTTGACCGACGCGGAGCGTGACGCGCTCGCGAAGGCGACCGAGCCCGCCCACGGCGCGTGGCTCGCGGGCAAGGGCAAGGGCGCGAGGCCGCTGGTCGAGAAGACCAAGCGGGCGCTCGCCTCCCGTCGCGCCGGCCAGAGGTAACGCAGCTACTCGCCGCGCGTCGCCACCGCGAGCCGCGCGAAGCCCGCCGCGCGCGCCGCCTCCATCACCGCGACGACGCGGCCGTGCGGCACTCCTTCGTCCGCCTGGAGGATCAGGGCGGCGCCGCTCTTCTGTCGCGCGGCCGCGGTGAGGGCGGCAGGCAGGGCGCCCTCCGGCTGTTCCGCGCCGTCGAGGAGCAGACGCCCATCGGCGAGGATCGAGACCGTGACGTCGTCGGAGCCAGGGGCGAGATCGCGCGCGGAGCCCCGCGGCAGCTCGACCTGCACGCCGCCGCCTTCGCTCGTCGCTTTGCCCGCGCCGCTCGCCGCGTCGACGGCCATCGAGGCGCCGACCATGAAGATGATCAGCAGCACGAGGAAGATGTCGGTCAGCGGCGTGATGTTGATCTCGGCGAAGACCGCGCCGTCATCGAGCTCGTCGTCGTCGCCACCGCGCCCGCCTGGCGCGCCCATGGCCACGGTCTAGCTCCCCGCCTTCGGCTCGCTGTTGTGGGCCCTCTCGGACGCCTTGGGTTCGGGCTCCGCGGGTTTGCCCGCGAGCAGCTCGAGGACCTCCTCGGCGGCGAGGCGCATCTCCAGGCTCGCGGCCGAGAGGCGCGTGTTGAAGGCGTTGTAGAGGACGACCGCGAGGATCGCGACGCCGATGCCGGCGGCCGTGGCGACGAGCGCCTCGGAGATGCCGGCCGCGACGACGTTGAAGCCGCCGCCGGGCGCCGCGGCCATGTCCTTGAACGCGCGCATGATCCCGACGACGGTCCCGAACAGGCCGACGAACGGGCCGACCGCGCCGACGGTCCCGAGGATCCAGAGCCGGCTTCGCAGCCGCAGCAGCACGGTCTGCCGCTCGCGGTGGACCGCCGCGGCGACCGCCTCGGTCGAGACCCTGCCATGGCGCGAGAAGCCGGCGAGGAGCACGTCCGCAAACACCGTCCGGGAGCGCTCACACGAGAGGCGCGCCTCGGCGACGTCTCCGCGGAAGAGGGCGCGCGAGACCGCCTCACCCAGCTTGCGCGTCGCGTCCGAGAGGCCCCACAGCGCGAGCGCCCGATCGACTCCGATGAAGATCGTGAGCAGGCAGGCGAGGCCGATGAGGGCGAGGGTCGCGCCGCCGTGGCGCGCGAGTTCCCACAATTCCAAGGCGCTGTACACGCGGCTACCGTAGCGGCGGTGGTGCCGGCCGGCAAGGAGGCCGAGCAGACTTCTCCGCCGGGCTTCGGCACGCTGCGGGCGCGGGGGCGAACGGGCCGCGACGGCGAGGAAGCCCCTGGTCGATCAGGAGCAGGTCGGGAACTCGAAGACGTAGCAGGTGACGTCGTCCTCCGAGCAGGTCTCGTCGCAGACCGGCGTGCCGCCTTCGGTGGGAACGTTGCAGGAGCGCGGCACGCAGAGGTCGACGGCGTCCGGCCCCTCGAAGACGGTGCAGTGTTCGAGCTGCTGGTCGACGTTGCAGCTCGGCTGGCAGTCGGTCACTTCGCCGCTCGCGAGGACCGTGCAGGCTGCCGGGGGACAGCTCGGCGGCTCGGAGGCGTCGTCGCAGTCGAAGCGCTGGTCCGTGAAGAACGCGGCGTCGGCGTTGAGCCGCTGGCCCGGCTCGGTGCCGTCCCCGCCGCCGGCGTCGTCGCAGGCGGAGAAGGTCAGCAGGGCGACGAGCAGCGGGAGAAGGGTGCGCACGAACACGGTAACCTCCGACGGACCCGCGCCCATGGGCGGCGCGGCGGCTGCATCGTAGACAATCGGGCGGCGCGGCTCATCCCCCGCGCTCGACGAGGAGCTGCTGCCGTGACTCGACGCAGGATCGCGCCGCTGCTGCCATTGCTGCTCGTGCTCGCCGCCTGCCCGCGCGACGTCGACTTCGGTCCGCTCGGGCGCGCGGACGATCCCTCCACGCTGCTCTCGATCGAAGGACGGCGGCGCGCGACGCTTCATTCCGCGGCCGGCGAGGGCAAGCTGACGCTCGAGGGGCCGGACGGCTCGGGCACGCTCTCCGCCGCGCTCGGCGCCGAGGAGCCGGGGCGACTCTGGGTCGAGACGCGCGATCTGCTCGGAAACCCGCGCGGCCTCGTCGCCTGTGACGGTGCGCGCTGCACCCTCTGGGAGCCGGACGCCGGTCGGTACATCGAGGGGCCCGCGACCGCGGCCACGCTCGGCCGCCTGCTCCCGATCGCGCTCCCGCCGGAGCTGCTCGTGGTGCTGCTGCTCGGCGAGCCGCCCGTGCTCGACGCGGACGTCGCGGACTTCCGCGTCGACGAGGCGGAGGGGCACTACGTGCTCGAGCTCGCGGCGGGCGCGCGCCGCCAGACGCTGCGCTTCGAGACCGCGACACGGCGGCTCGTCGTCGTGGAGACGGCGGGGCCGCAGGCGTGGCGGGCGACGCTCGAAGATCCCGACGAGGCCGGCCACCCGGAGACGATCCGACTGGAGACCGAGCGTGGCACCCGGACGCTCGAGGTGCGCTGGAAGGCGCGTGTTCGCAACGCCCGGAGCGCGCCCGGCGACTGGAGCTTCCCGCCGCCGCCCGGCGCGATCGTGGAGCGGCTCCCTTGACGCCGCGGTCGCGCTGCCCGTAGAGCCCGGACCTCTCCGAAGGAGCTGACGATGTCCCGGATCTCCGTCCGCGTCGCGCTCGGCCTCGCGCTCGCTGCTTCACTGCAGAGCTGCACGAGAGGCCGCCCGGCCGACGCGCCCGCGCCCGACGCCGGCGTGGCCGCAGCCCCCGCCCCCGGCCCCGCGATCGACGCGTCGTTCCGCGACGGCACGCTCCCGCCCGGGCTCACCGAGGGCACGCCGCTCGACGGCGGCACGATCACGGTCCGCATGAACGTGGAGCCGGCACACCTGATGTACCTGATCGAGCCGGACGGCTGGCTCTCGCGGATCATCAACCACAACCTCAACGAGTCGCTCGTCCGCGCCGATCCGCGCGACCATCCGAACTATCGGATCATCCCGGAGCTCGCGGAGGGCTGGGACGAGAGCGCCGACCGCCTCACGAGCACCTTCCGGCTGCGCAAAGGTGTCCTCTGGCACGACGGCCGCCCCTTCACGGCGACCGACGTGAAGTTCACGTTCGACCGACTCCTCGATCCGCTCGTGCGCGCCTCGTCGCTGCGCTCCGGCTTCGAGGCGCTCCAGAAGGTGGAGGTCCTCGACGACCACTCGGTGAAATTCACCTGGAAGCGCCCCTACGTCTTCTCGCTGCGGCGGCTCGCCGACGTCCCGATCCTCCCCGCTCACGCGTTCGTCGGCTTCGAGGGCGCACGCTTCAACGACGCGCCTTACAAGCGCGCGCCGATCGGCACGGGGCCGTATCGCTTCGAGTCCTGGGTGGAGAAGAGCGCGATCACGCTGGCGCGCAACGACGCCTATTGGGGCAGGAAGGGCCACGCGGCGAAGGTCGTCTATCGGCCCGTCGAGGAGGCGAACGTCGCGCAGCAGCTGCTGCTCCGCGGCGAGATCGATCTCGACGTGAACCTCACCAGCGAGCAGTACGTCGAGGCGGAGAAGGAGCCCAAGCTCGTCGCGCAGTACCACCGCGTGAAGACGTGGGACTCGAACTTCGGGTGGGTCGGCTTCAACCTGCAGCGGCCGATGTTCCAGGACGTCCGGGTCCGGCGTGCGCTGGCGATGCTGCTCGACCGGGAGCAGGTCCGCACGACGCTGCTGCGCGGCGTGCCCGCGGCCGCGAACTGCGTCTTTTACCACCTCGGCCCCAACTGCGACCCCGCGACGAAGCAGCCCGGCTTCGATCCTGCCGCCGCCGCAAAGCTGCTCGAGGAGGCCGGATGGCGCGACTCCGACGGCGACGGACTCCTGGACAAGGCGGGCGCGCCGCTGCGCTTCACGGTCACGTTCCCGGCCGGGATCTCGGTGAACGAGCAGCTCCTGCTCGTCTGGAAGGAGCAGCTGCGCAAGGCAGGGATCGAGCTCCTGCTCTCGAAGATCGAGTGGAGCGTCTACACGGGAAAGCTGCGCAGTCACGAGTTCGACGCCTGCCTGCTCGCTTGGATGGGGAGCACCGAGGACGACCCGCGGCAGGTCTGGCACTCGAGCCAGTCGGCGGACGGCAGCAATTACGTGAGCTACGCCAGCGTCGAGGCGGACGCGCTGATCGAGCGGATCCGCGGCGAATTCGACGAGTCCGCCCGGCAGGCGCTCTACCGCCAGCTCAACGCGCGTATCGTCGAGGACCAGCCGTACGTGCTGCTCTTCCACCAGCCCAAGCGCACGCTCGTGAGCCGCCGACTGCGCGGGGTCTACGAGTCGCCGATCGAGTCGTA
>CAYHCR010000196.1:0-6669 GCA_964354895.1 uncultured Myxococcales bacterium
CGGGCGTCTTGCGGTCGATGCGATCGCGCTCTGCGTCCGCGTCGCCCGGCGAGGGGTAGCCGTCCCCGAGCGCGCGGCGCAGCGCGTCGACGAGCCTCGTCAGGTTGAGCGGCTTGTCGAGGTAGTCGACGACGCCGTAGCGCTTCTTCGCCTCGGCCGAGTGGGCGAGCGACTTGTAGATGCCGCTCACGAGGATCAGCGGGATGTTCTTTCCTCGGGGCGACGCGCGGATGCGCTCGGCGACCTGGAAGCCGTTCATCGCCGGGATCAGCAGATCGAGCACGATGGCGTCGATGGGCTTGGACTCGAAGGTCCGCAGCGCCCACTCGCCGTCCCGCTCCACGATGACCGAGAAGCCCTCGGCGGCGAGCGCATCGGCGAGCAACCGCTGGACGCCGCGGTCGTCGTCTACGATCAGGATGGTCTTGGACACGGTGGCGAATGGTAGCGGCGCACCTCCGCGGGTCAAGGACGGCCTCGGGCGGCGCCGACCAAAGCCGCCCGTGCGCCCGGCGCTCAGCTAGGCTGCCGCCGATGGTCACCCCCCCCAGGCGCATCGGCCTCGTCCCGAAGAAGGGCTCCGTCCCCGCGGCCGACGCGACGCGCGAGCTCGTGGCGTTCCTTCAGGCGCACGACTGTCGGTGCGTCACGATCACGACGGGGGAGGAGCTCGGTTGCCCGGCTGTCTCCGACCAGGCGCTCGCGGCCTTCGCAGAGCTCGTGGTGGTGCTCGGCGGCGACGGCACGCTGCTTCACGCGGCCTCGATCCTGGGCGCGCGGCCAACGCCGATCTTCGGCGTGAACCTCGGCTCGCTCGGCTTCATGACCGAGTTCCCGGTGGCGGAGCACCGCGAGCGGCTGCTCGAGGTGCTCGAAGGGCGCTTCGAGGCCGAGCCGCGCCTCACGCTGGAGGTGTCGCTGCATCGGGCCAGCGGCGACGGGCCGGTCGCCGCGCGGCGCGTGCTCAACGACGCCGTGCTCGCGAAGGGCCCCAGCTCGCGCATCGGCGACTTCGAGGCCCGCTGGGGCGGCACGTTCGTCTCGCGCTACAAGGCCGACGGGCTCATCGTCGCGACGCCGACCGGCTCGACCGCCTACTCGCTCGCCGCCTCCGGACCGATCGTCCACCCGAACGTCGACGCGGTGATCCTCACGCCGATCTGCCCGCACACGCTCACGCAGCGGCCGATCGTGCTGCCGGCCGATCGGGAGATCTCGCTGACGCTCGTGTCGGACGTCTCGGAGATCTTCCTGACCCTCGACGGGCAGGGCGGACTCGCGGTGCACCCCGGCGACGAGGTGCGGATCCGGCGCGCGGCGATCTCCATGCGCCTCGTGCGCAACCCCGGCCACGACACCTTCTCGATCCTCCGAGAGAAGCTTCGCTGGGGCGAGCGCTGATCAGCGCGCCAGGCCGACGCGCGCCGCGGGGAGCGGCGCTTCGACGCCCTTGAGCGACGCGCCCCAGCGCTCCCGCAGCACGGCGCCGTCGGGAAGTCCTGCGTCCACGACCGAGGCTGGCACGACGATCTCGTCTGCCTCCGCCTGGCCCTGCAGGCGCGCCGCGATGTTCACCGTCTGCCCGAAATAATCGAGCAGGCCGTTCGCCGTCACCGCGTAGCACGGGCCGCCGAAGAGGCCGATCTTCAGCTTCGTGCCGCGCGCGTACGCGTTGTCAGCCTCGAACGCGGGCCACGCGCGGAGCATGTCGAGCCCCGCGCGCAGCGCGTCGTGCTCGTGCTCGAACGCCGCCATCACCGCGTCGCCGATCGTCTTGATGATCGAGCCACGGTGCGCCTCGATCGCCAATCGGAGCACCTCGAAGTGGCGCTGCACGACGTGGAACGCCGCGGCGTCGCCCTCGCGGGCGTAGAGCGCGGTCGAGCCGGTGAGATCGGTGAAGAGCAGGGTGACGCGGCCGATCTTGAGCGCGATGCCGGGCTGCAATACTTCCGTGGCGAAGAACCGGCGGAAGACGGGCGAGAGGCTGACGTGATGCGCCGTCGCCGCGAGCGAGGCCCACTCGAGCCGCTCGAGCTTCACGTGGCGCTCGTCGAGCGCGGTCGAGACGACCTCGATCGGCGCGCCGGGGCGAGCGTGCAGCTCTGCCGGGAGCTCGCCGCCGTAGCGGACCTCGAGCCGGGGCTCGCCCTCGGCGGAGACCTCGAGCCGCGAGGTGGCGCCGCCGCGGACGAAGAGCCGGTAGCGGCCCGGCCGCTCGGGCGCGGCGAGCGTCACGCGCCCCTGCGCCGGCAGCACGAGCTGCGCGATGACGTGCGGCGTGCGGGCCGGACCGCCGATGCAATAGGGGCCGATGTCGACCGCGCGCAGGCCCGGCGCCGGCCGGAAGGTCGCCTCCACGGCCTTCGCGAGGTCGACGTCGATGTCGAGGTCGCAGAGCTGGCAGTGGCCGCCCTCGGGCAGCACGTTGAGCGACGACGCCGCCTCGGCGCCGGTGCGGCAGCTCGGACAGATCAGCTCCCAGCGCAGCTCGAGCAGGCCCGCGATCGTCGCCTGCAGGCAGAGATCGAGCGCGCGCTCCGGCGAGAGCTCGAGGCCCTCGGCGAGCTCGAACGGGCGCATGCGGGAGAGCTCGTGATCGGGGCCGGTCGCGACGAGCGAGACGAGTCGATCGGCGCGCGGCTGGCCGTCCGGACCGACGAGCGCTCGGAGCGCGGCGCGGGCCCGCTCCAGCGGGACGGGCTCCGGCGGCGAGGCGGGGGGCGGCGGCACGGACGAGGCGGTCGCGAGCTCCTCGTCGATCTGCTCGATCTCTCGCGCGATGCCGGCGAGCGCGCGGCCCGCGGAGACCTTCACGACGGGCCAGAGCAGCGCGAAGCGGGGCGTGAGCTCGACCGTCAGATCGACGGAGCATCCGCCCGCTCGCGGCCGGAGCACGGCGTGGAACGCGAGGCGCGAGATCGGGCCCTTGCGCAGCTTTCGCTCGACGCCGAAGCGCTCGAGCTCGACCCACTCGAAGGGCTGCTCCTCGTACTCGACCGAGAAGCCGTCGAGCGTCGTGCGGACGAGGAAGCGCGCAGCCGAGGCGCCCTCGAGCGGCTCGATCTCCAGCTTCGACATGCCGATCGCGCGGTTGGTGCGGTCGGTGTCCGCGAGACGCGGCCAGAGCGCCTCGCGGGTGGCGCGGCACTCGATGCGACGGGTCGAGACGACGGGCTGCATATCCCCCCTGCAACCGCCGGAGCGTCCACGACGGCGCCGGAAGTCTAGGCCCGAGCGCGCCATCTGTCCGGAAAACCACCGGAATCCCTCGCTGGTCACAGCCCGCTCCGACGTGAATGTCGGAGGCCCGTGGTAGGACTGATCTTACGTTCAGAGGAACGGATGTTCCGTGCCCGGGGAGGCGAGATGCTGATCGAATTGCACGTCGCGGGGCTCGCGACGATCGACGAAGGCCGCGTCCGGTTCGGGCGGGGTTTGAACGTCCTGACCGGCGAGACGGGCGCGGGCAAGAGCGTCCTGCTCGCCGCGCTCGACCTGCTCACGGGCGGACGCGCGGACGGCGCGGCGGTACGCGCGGGCCGGTCAGAGGCAGTCGTCGAAGGCCTCTTCGCGTCGTCGTCGCTGCTCAGCCGGGCGAGGGAGCTGGGCCTGCCGTCCGAGGGCGAGGAGCTGCTCGTGCGGCGGGTCGTCGCCCGGGAGGGGCGCGGGCGGATCTCGGTCAACGGCGGGATGGCGACGATCGGACTCCTCGGTCAGCTCTTCCGCGGCCTGGTGGACGTGGCGGGGCAGCACGCCCAGCTCACGTTGCAGTCTCCTGCACGCCACCTCCCGCTGCTCGACGCGTTCGGCCGGCTCGAGCCACTCCGGCTGCGCTGGGACGAGGCGTACGAGGCGCTGGCGCGGGCGCGTCGGCGCGGCGACGAGCTGCGGAAGGCCGCCGCCGAGCGCGCCTCGCGCAGCGAGTTTCTGGAGTTCCAGCTCGCGGAGTTCGACGCGCTGCAGCCGCGGCCCGGGGAGGAGCGCGCGCTCGGCGAGGAGCGGCGTGGGCTCGCCGCGGCGGAGAAGCTTCGCTCGGTCGCGTCGGAGGCGGAGCAGCTCGTCGCCTCAGGGGAGGGCTCCGCGCTGGAGCGGCTCGCGACCGCGCGTCGGAGGCTCGCGGAGGCGGCGCGGCTCGACGTGCGCCTCGCGCCCGCCCTCGCACACCTGGAGGCGGCGTGCGCGGAGGTCGACGAGGGCGGTCGCGCGCTGGCGGCGTGGCTGACCGCGCTCGACGCGGATCCGGAGCGGCTGCAGAGCGTCGACGACCGCCTGGATCGGCTCCGGACCCTCGCGCGGCGCCATGGCGTGACGAGCGACGCGCTGCCGGAGCGCCGGGACGCCCTCGCGGACGAGCTCGGACGGCTCGGGCGGCTCCTGGAGGAGCTCGCGGGGGCGGACGCAGAGGAGCGGCTCGCTGGCGTCGCGGCGCTCACGCTCGCGCGGGAGCTCGGCGGAGCGCGGGCTGACGCGGCGCAGAGCTTCTCGCGGCTGGTCACCGAGGAGCTCGGGAAGCTCGGCATGCCGGGCGCCGTCTTCGCCGCGACGTTGCGGCCGGTCGAGGAGGGCGCGCTCGAGGTGGAGGGCCTGCGGTTGTCGGCCTCGGGAGGGGAGAGCGCCGAGTTCCTCCTTCAGGCGAACCCGGGGGAGCCGCTGCGGCCGCTCGCGAGGGTCGCCTCCGGCGGCGAACTGTCGCGCTCGCTGCTCGCGATCCGCTGCGTGCTCGCGGAGGCGGATCCCGTGGCGATCCACGTCTTCGATGAGGCAGACGCCGGGATCGGAGGCGCCACGGCGCGGGCCGTCGGGCGGCTGCTGCGGACGGCGGGGCGTTCCAGGCAGGTCCTCTGCGTGACCCACCTGCCGCAGGTCGCAGCCTGCGCGGACGTCCACCTGGTCGTGGAGAAGGAGGTCCGCGCCGGGCGGACCCGGACGCGGGTCCGCGAGCTCGACGAGGCCGGGCGGCTCTCGGCGCTCGCCGCGATGCTCTCCGGGGACGCGGGAGCGGCGGGCGCGCTCGCCGCGGCGGCGGAGCTCCGGGAGGCCGCGCGCAGAGACGAGCGGGGGCGAAAGGGCCGGCGGGCTGCGTGACCTCTGTCCGCGCCCCTGCGGAGTTTCCTTGAGGCAGAGGCCCTCTGCCGGCTACCATCCCACCCCGCATGGGCGTCCGTTCCAAGGGTCAGACCGACGTAGGCCGACGGCGAGAGCAGAACGAGGACTCGTTTCTGATCAACGAGGCCCTCGGCCTGTACGTGGTGGCCGACGGCATGGGGGGGCACCAGGGCGGTGGCACGGCCTCCAAACTCGCCGTCGAGACCATCGAGCGCGAGGTGGAGAAGTCGCACGCTGACGCGGCAGGGCCGTTCGCAAAGCGCGACTCGCTCGCCGAGTCCGGGCTGCCGGACGCCCTCCGGGGCGCGGTCGAGGCCGCCTGCTTCGAGATCTTCCGTCGCTCCCAGCGGGATCCCGCGCTCACGGGCATGGGCACGACGGTCACCGCGATGCTGGTGCGGGAGCGCGACGTCTTCTTCGCGCACGTCGGGGACAGCCGCGCCTACCTCGTGCGAAGCGAGCTGATCCAGCAGATCAGCGAGGATCATTCGCTCGTCAACGAGCAGCTCAAGGCGGGCGTCATCACGCCGGATGAGGCGAAGACCTCGCGGTTCAAGAACATCATCACGCGCTCCGTCGGCTTCGAGGAGGAGGTCCTCGTCGACGTGATGGGCCTCGCCGGTGAGCCGGGTGACACCTTCGTCCTCTGCTCGGATGGCCTCGCGAACTTCCTCGAGGAGCGTGAGATCCGCGAATACGTGCGGAAATTTCCGGTCGACGAGCTGCCCAGGCAGTTCATCGATCTCGCGAACAGCCGTGGCGGCGACGACAACATCACCGTGATCTGCGTCGCGATCGAGGCGTAGCCCGTCCGCAGCGCCCCCGCGACGACGCCACCCTCCCGTGCGTCGCGATCGACGGGAAGCCCTCGCGCAGCGCAGGCACGCCGGCGCCCTCCGCTCCGGGCGTGATCACGCACGTCGGCGGCGATCGCGCCGGCTTCGGCGCGCGGGAGCAGGCGCGGACGGACCGAGCGCCTCGGGCAGCGGTGCGGCCTGCGGCGTCGCGACCGGGGCCGGGGTCGCACGTGGCTCCTCGGCGGGCGCGGCGGGCAGGCGGATGACGAACTCTGCGCCCTCGCCTGGTCGGCCGACCACGATGATCGAGCCGCCGTGCGCCCGCACGATCCGCTGCGAGATCGCCAACCCGAGGCCGGTGCCCTTCTCCTTCGTCGTGAAGAACGGGACGAAGATGTGCTCGCGCTGCTCCTCCGGGATGCCCGGTCCAGAGTCGCGGACCCGGAGCTCGACGACGTCACGGCCGCGGGCCTCGGGCAGCCCGAACCCTCCCTGCTCGCGCGCGGTGGAGAGCGTGATCTTCCCGCCCGCTGGGACCGCCTGCACCGCGTTGCGCAGCAGGTTCAGCAGCACCTGCTTGAGCTGCTCGGCGTCGGTCATGAGGGCAAAAGAGCCGCCGGGATCGGAGTCGTCGTCTGTTTCCAGCCGCAGGGCGACGGTCGCCGCCTGCGCCCGCGGCCGCACCAGGTCGAGCGCGTCTCGCGCCGTCTCCGCCAGAGCGCAGACCGCGAGCGCCGGCTCGTAGGGACGCACATAGTTGAGC
>CAYHCR010000197.1:0-2747 GCA_964354895.1 uncultured Myxococcales bacterium
GGCGTCGGCTTCGCGCTGCTGCTCGGCTCTTCGCTGCTCCTGCTGCGCAACATCGAGGCGGCGTTCGACGACCTCTGGGGCGTGCACAAGACGCGGCCGTGGTACCGGCAGGTGCCGCTCTATCTGGGGCTGCTCGTCGCAGGGCCGCTGCTGCTGGGCGTGAGCCTCGCGATCACCGCGACGCTGCAGACCTTCGCGGTGCTGCACCACGTGCCGGCGGAGCGCCTCTGGATCGCCGCCCTGCCCTTCCTGATCTCGGTCGCGGGCTTCACGAGCCTCTACAAGATCGCGCCGAGCGCGCGCGTGCGGCTTCGACCCGCCCTCGGCGGCGGCCTGCTCGCGGCGACCGCGTGGGAGATCGCCAAGCACCTCTATGGCGCGTACGCGGCGACGACGCTGCGCGCGGACGTGATCTACGGCCCGCTCGGCGCGCTGCCGCTCTTCCTGATCTGGATCTACGTGAGCTGGGTGGTCGCGCTCTTCGGCGCGCGCGTCGCGTACGCGATCCAGCACCCGCGGGGCGTGCTGCTGGCGGGCGACGACCAGGAGGCAGCGCGGGCGGTGGAGCTCTGCGCGGCGAAGATCGCCGTCTCGTGCGCGCGGGCGGCGCTCGCGCAGCGACCCGGGCCGACGATCCACGAGCTCGCCACGGAGCTGCGCTATCCGGAGGGGATGATCCGCCGGATCGTGGCGATCCTCGAGGACGACGACCTCGTGCGCGGCGTCGGCCGGCGCATCGAGCTCGCGCGGGCAGCGCCCCTGACCTCGCTCGCGGAGGTGCTGCGGGCGGTCCGCGGGCGCGTTCGGCCGCCGGAGACGGAGGACGACCCGCTGGCCGCGCGCGTCGCCGAGTCGCTCGCCCGCGCGGACGAGGAGTCGCTGCGCGCGCTGGGCGGCATCGATCTCGCCTCGCTCGTCCGATCGACCCCCGGCGGGATCGACTTGTGAATCCCCAACGATCCGGTAGGCTTACGTCTCTTTGACGACGCAATCATGTCCTTGGGGCCCGGAGCGGATCATGCTCAAGAGCGATCTCGTCAACATCCTCGTCCAGAGGCGCAACATCACGCAGAAGCAGGCCGAGGAGACCGTCGAGACGATCTTCGAGTCGATGAAGACCGCGCTCTGCCGCGGTGAGAACATCGAGATCCGGGGCTTGGGCGCCTTCCACGTGAAGCACTACGAGGGCTACCAGGGCCGCAACCCGAAGACGGGCGAGGTGATCCCGGTGAAGCCCAAACGCGGCATCCTGTTCCGCACGGGCAAGGAGCTGCGCGACCGCGTGAACCAGGGCGTCGGAACGCCGCTGCCGCCCGACGACGACGACGACCCGGACGACTGACCGGCGGTTGTCCACGCTGCACGGTCGGCCGGTTTGGTGACGCTCGCCCGGGGCAGACGTAGCGTTCGGGCGTGATCACGCTGACCCTTGCACTGCTGCTCGCAGCCGCCGCCCCGCTCCCCGTCGCCACGCCCGCCGCGCCGCTCCCCGCCGCGACGCCAGCCCCGCCGACGGCCCCGCCCCCGCCCCCGATCAATCCCACGGCGACGCCGACCGCGACCGCCACCGGCCTGCCGGCGGGTCCGTTCGAGGCGGCCGTGCTGGCGCTGCCGGAGCCGGCGCCCGTGAACGTCGGGATCTTCCCGTCGCGGCCGTTCCAGGGCGCGCTCGTCATCATCGACGTCGCCGGCACGGACGAGGTCCAGAAGATCCGCGGCAAGCTCGGCGAGAAGACGATCCGCTGGCACAAGCGCGGCAAGAAGCTCTGGCGCGGGCTCGCGCCGGCGCCGGACGATCTGCCGGCCGGCACGATCCGGCTCTCCCTCGAGATCGAGGGGCGAGAACCGAACCCGGCGAAGCCGGGGAAGACGCGAACCTTCCAGAAGCCGCTGCGCTGGGAGCTGCCCTTCGACGCCGTCGCGTTCGACAGCGACGAGCTCAAGGTGAACCCCCGCTTCACGAAGATCCCGCCGGAGGCGAAGGAGAAGATCGCCGCGGACAAGCTCGCGTTGGGGGAGATGTGGAAGAAGGGCTCGGCGCCACAGCCGCTCTTCCGGAAGAACTTCCAGAAGCCGCGCGACGACCGCACGACTGCGCCGTACGGCACGCGACGGGTCTTCAACGGCACCCAGAAGTCGGTCCACTACGGCTGGGACATCGACGGGAACACCGGCGATCCGGTCGCGTGCGACAACGACGGCATCGTCATGCTCGCGCGCGACCTCTATTACTCGGGCAACAGCCTCTTCCTCGATCACGGCGGCGGGCTCTACACCTGCTACTTCCACCTCGACTCGATCACGGTCGCGGAGGGCGAGACCGTCAAACGTGGACAGCTGTGCGGGAAGGTCGGCAAGACCGGGCGCGTGACGGGGCCACACCTGCACTGGGGCCTCAAGCTCGGCGGCGCCTACCTGCACCCGGAGCTGCTGCTGCGCTTCGACTGGGAGACGCACCTCGTGCAGCCGCCCGCACCTGCGCCCGCGCCCGGGCCGGAGGGTGCGGCCGTGCCTGCGCCTGCGGTCGCGCCGTGACGCGACGGCGCGGGCTCGCGATCGCGGTCCTGTCTTTATTGCAAAGCTGCGCGGACGCGACCCACGAGCGCTTCGTCGAGGTGGCGATCTCGCTCGTCACGATCCAGGCCGAAGAGGGCGATCCGCGCTGCCGGCAGGAGCCCGCGTGCGGCGAGGCGATCGCGGCGCTGCGGGCGGTGCCGCCGGCGCACCGTGATCATGCGGCGGCGGCG
>CAYHCR010000197.1:2757-6667 GCA_964354895.1 uncultured Myxococcales bacterium
TTTGGCTGCTCGGCGTCGTCGCGAACCTCGCGCCGGCGATCGAGCGGGCGCGGCAGCTCCCGGACGGTGGCGCGGTGGAGGCGGCGCGGCGCGAAGCGGCGAAGCTGGCGCCGGCCGATCCGCGCGCGGCGCTCCCACGGGATCTGCCGCTGCCGGGCGCGGAGGAGGTGCCGGCCTTCCTGCAGGGCGGGGCGGGCGGGCGCGACGGGAACGCCGGGGACGCGGGGGCTGCGGCCGGAGGCGCTGGCGGCGCGGAGGCGACTCCCTCGGGCGCGGGCCGCGCCGTGGCGGAGGTGGCGGAGGACTTCGGCGGCGCGCCCGACGGCG
This sequence comes from uncultured Myxococcales bacterium, assembly GCA_964354895.1. Lineage (GTDB taxonomy): Bacteria > Myxococcota > Myxococcia > Myxococcales > Vulgatibacteraceae > CAYHCR01. The sequence goes on from CAYHCR010000197.1 coordinate 3,085, forward strand.
TCGAGCCGAGCGCGCACGAGGAGGCGGGCGCCTTCGCGGCGCCGAACGAGGATCCCGACGCGATCGATCCGGAGGTCGCGGCGGCGATGCCCGAGGTCTCGCGCGGATCGCTCGACGCGCGCCCCTGCGCGAAGGAGCAGGCGGAGGTCGAGCGGCTGCGGACGGCGCTCGCGCGCAAGCTCGCGGACGAGTCGGGGGTGGCGCACGTGGGGGATCCGGTGGCGCACGCCGGCCTCGAGCTGCAGCGGCGGATCAAGCGCTGCGCGGATCATCCGGACGACCCCGGTTGCGCGCCGCCCCGGACCGAGGTGCCGCTCTCGGAGCTCGAGGAGGCCGGGCGCGCCGCGACGCGCTCGCCGGAGGAGCTCGACGCGGGCGGCAAAGCGGCGAACGAGACCGCGCATGATCCCTCGCTCGTGCGCGCGGAGCGCGCGCTGCGCGACTGCCTCGCCGGGGCGCGATGACGCCCGCGGCGCGGGCCCGATCCGAGGGGGACGGATGAACGGTCCCGAAGCCCTGCGTCGCTTCTCCGACGAGCTCGTCGAGCTCCAGAAGCCGATCCGCATCCTCAAGGCGATCAACTGGGATCCGAAGGTCCACGAGCGCTTCTTCGCGGCCCGCGGCGTGCTGCTGCCGCGGCCGGAGTACGCGCCGCTCGAATTCGACGCGCCGGCGAAGGTGCAGAGCTTCCTCGCGCTGAAGCAGCGGATCCGGGGCAAGAACGAGGTCGAGGCGCTCCTGCGGCGCAAGTGCGACGAATTCGTGAAGGTCGTGCAGCTGCTCGCGGCGCGTGGGACCCGGCAATTCTCGACGCTCTCGCACGAGCTCTACGGCGGCCCGCGCGATCGCTACCGCGCCGACGCGAAGGTCGACAACCTCGAGATCGCGCGGCTCTGGGCGTCGCGCCCGCCCGCGAAGCCCGAGGCCGGGGAGATCGACTCGGCGACCGCCCGCCGGATGATCGAGGAGCTGATCGTCGGACGGCTCGGCCGGGCGGTGCGCGTGCGCGAGTCGGGGCGCATGACCGCCAACGCCGCGGCCGGCGCGACGAGCGTCGCGGTGCGCCGGGGCGCGACCTTCACGCTCCGTCAGATCCGCGCGCTCGCGCACCACGAGGGGTTCTGGCACGTGCTCACGAGCCTCAACGGCTACGAGCAGCCGGTGCTGCGCGTGCTGGGCGTCGGACTGCCGCGCTTCACGGAGTGCCAGGAGGGCGGCGGGATCCTCGCGGAATTCCTCACGGGGAACCTGACCGACGACCGCTTCCGCGAGCTCGGGGAGCGCACGATCGCCGTCGATCTCGCGAGCCAGGGCGCCGACTACCTGCAGGTCTACGACTACCTCTGCGCGCGCTTCCCGCCGGTGAAAGCTGCGCAGATGGCGGAGCGCGTCTTCCGCGGCGGCGTGCTGACCGGCGGCGCGCCGTTCACGAAGGACGCCTGCTACCAGAAGGGCTACTGCCGGGTCTGGAACTTCCTGCGGGCGGCGTTCGATCACGGCGACGTGCCGCTCGTGCGGGCGTTCTTCGCGGGCAAGATGGACGTCGAGGAGGCGCCGCTGATCCGCGATCTGATCGCGGACGGCCTCGTCAGCGAGGCCGCACACGTTCCGGTGTGGTTCGATGATCACGCGGCGGCGAGCGCCGAATTCACCCACTCGATCACGATCGATCTCTTCGACCACAAGCGGATCAAGCGCTTCTGGTCGGAGAAGACCCTCCGCGCGACGCCGACGCCGAAGCCGCGGCCGTTCGCGTCCGACCGCGACGAGCTCGTCGACGAGTGATCAGGGCGGGGACGGCCGCGCTTCGGCGCGCAGCCCGAAGACGACGGCGACCGCGAGGATCGCGCCGCCCGCAGCCTGTACGCCGTCGAGGCCCGCGCCGAAGAGCAGAGCGCCCAGCGCGATCCCGATCGGTGGCTCGAGCACGATCACCACGTTGAGCGTGAAGAGCTTCACGCTGCGCGCGGCGAGGTTCATCAGCCCGTGCCCGCCCACCGTCGTGAGCACCACGAGCGCGGCGAGCCAGCCCCACGACGCGGCCGGATAGTCGAGCAGGCGATCGCCGGCGAGCACCGCGCCCGGCAGCAGCAGCGCGGCCGCGACGAGGAAGCAGCCCGCCAGGAAGAGCTCGATGGGCAGCTCTGCGCGCGAGACGCGCGTGACCACGGTGAAGAAGGTCATCGCGAAGGCGGCCGCGACGCAGAGCGCGTCGCCCAGCAGCGCGCGGGGACCCATCGCCAGGTCACCGCCTGCGATCACGAGCAGGCCCGCCGCCGCGAGCGCGAGGCTGACGATCGTGCTGCCGCGGGGGCGCTCGCCGAGGCCGAGGCCCACGATCGCCGCGGAGATCGGCTGGGCGACGAGCAGCAGCAGGTTGCTGGCGTAGTCCGTGAGATCGAACGCCTTCACCCAGAGCGCGAAGTGCGCGGCGAGCAGCGCGCCGCCGAGGAGCAGCGAGCGCTCGTGGCCGTGCGGCCAGCGGAGGTTGCCGCGCAGGGCCGCGCCCAGCAGGAAGAGCGCGCCGCCGAAGAGCGCGCGCAGCCCGCTGACGGCGAAGGCGTCCATCTTCGCGACCGCGAGGAAGGGGCCCGAGGTCGAGACGAGGAGGAGGCCGCCGAACAGGGCCGCGAACGGACCCCAGCCGGCCGTGCGGGGGGGCGCGGTCACGCCGCGCCGTCTACACCACCGTGTCGCCGCCGTCGTCGACCGCGCGCCGGAGCGAGGCGGCCGCCTCCTTCACCAGCACCGAGAACGTCTCGCCGCCGAGCTGCGAGGCCGCCGCGATCCCGACGCTCACCGTCGGCTCGAGCGAGGTCCGGGCGAGCTTGAGCCGGCTCTGCCCCACGCGCTCGCGGATCCGCTCGGCGACGACGCGCGCGCCCTCGAGATCCGTGTGCGGCATGAGCACGAGGATCTGGCTCTTCCCGTACGCGACGGGGATGTCGATGTCGCGCAGCGAGCGCCGCACGGCGATCGCGAGGCCGCCCCAGAGGTGTGCCTCGAGCTCGGCCGCGGGCACCCCTGCGGGCCGACGCTGGCTGTCGAATTCGATGAGCGCCAGGCCGAGGGGGATGCGGTGGCGACGCGCACGCTTCACCTCGAGGAAGAGCAGCTGCTTGAAGTGCGCGAACGTGTAGAAGCCGGTGCGGGCGTCGAAGATCCCGTCGCCGGGCGCCTGCGGCGCAGGCTCCTGGCGCGTGAGCTCCGCGAGCTCGCGCTTGAGGCGCCGGATCTCCGCCATGCCGCGCACGGTCGCGAGCAGCTCGCTCTTCTTGAGCGGCCGGACGAGCCAGTTCTCGGCGCCGGTCTCGCGCGTGATCGTGCGCGGCTCCTCGCCGTCCTCGCCGAAGAGCAGCACGCACGGCACGGTGGGGTCCTGCTTCTTCACGAAGCGGACGAGGTCGTCGCCGGAGCCGGGCGGCAGACGCGCGCCGCAGAGCACGAGATCGGGCCGGCGGCGGCGGAACGCGTTGCGGGCATCCTCCCAGTCGAGCGCCGAGAGGACCTTGTAGCCGGCCTTCTCGAGGACGACGCGCGTCTTGTCGAGGAAGCGGATGCTCGCGTCGGCGACCAGCACGGT
>CAYHCR010000198.1:0-6648 GCA_964354895.1 uncultured Myxococcales bacterium
GGCGCGCGGCCAACCCCCGTGGGGATCACCTCGGCGCCCTGCTGCTGCGCGAGCTGCGCGACGCCGAAGGCGATCGACTGCGGCGTGAGCACGCCGGTGACGAGGATCTTCTTGTCCTTGAGCAGCACGAGGAGCTCCTAGAACCGGGCCTGCAGCACGACGTTGAAGCCGAGCTGATCGGGATCTTCGTAGGTCCGGACCGGCAGCTCGCCGCCCGGCTCGTTCTGGGAGATCGTCGCCTTGTTCGGATCGTAGACGTAGAAGACCTCGGCGACGGCCGCGAAGCTCTCGCTGAGATCGACCTTGTCGGTCAGCTTTGCGCTGAAGATCATCTGGGCGTCGTCGCCCGCCGGCAGGATCGTGAAGCGGCCCTCGTCGCGCACGACGACGGTGCGCGTGCCGAGCAGCACGTCGGCCTGGTTCGAGCCGGCGAGCACGACCTCGGTGGAGACCGCCGCCGGAAACTGCACACCTGCGATCACGCCGGGTGTCATGTGGATCGACTCGAAGAACCAGTCGAAGCCGCCCGAGACGAAGAGCTCCGGCTCGATCTCTGTCTCCTTCGAGAAGTCCGTGAACGGCGAGAACGAGGGCACGTTGAAGAGCACGAAGGCGAGCTCGCGGTAGGAGCCGGTCACGTGCGCGCGGCCCTTGCCATACTTCGCCTTGAGCTGGAGATCTCCGGCCATCGCGGGCTGGTAGGTCGTGCTGCCGGGCGAGTCCGGATCCTGGAGCAGCTGCCGCAGGTACGTCGCCTCGATGCCGACCGACCAGCTCAGCTTCTCATCGTACTTCTCCGCGAAGAACGTCCGCTCGAACTCGACCGGATCGTTCTTGTAGAGCTTGAAGTCGACCGAGGTGCCGATCGGCATGCCGACGTGCCACGTCGCCTGCCCGGAGCCGCCGTACGCGACGGTCGCCTCGCCGGTCTCGGGGATCACGCCGCGCTGAAAGTAGCCCGCGCCGGCCTCCACGCGGAGCTGCTCGAAGACGTCCCAGCCGGCCCCGCCCATCCAGCCGTAGTTCGTCTCCTCTTCGCTGGTCGCCTCGTTGAGGATCGGCGAGGTCTTCAGGCCGAAGAACGCGTAGACGGGCCCCTTGTCGAGCTGGAGCTTCGCGCCAGGGGCCGCATTGCGGCTGCGCGGAAAGACGGGCGTGCCGCCCCACGACAGCCGGTAGCTGTAGCCGAGCCGGAAGCGATCGGCCGAGATCGGGAAGGTCGTCAGCGAGAGGCCCTCCTTCTCGCTCCAGCTCGGCGCGCGCCAGGCGACGCGGATGTACGAGGACGACTCCGAGATCCCGACGGCCGGATTGAAGACGAGGTGGAGCGCGCCCTCGACGTCGGTGCCGGTGAAGAAGCCCTTCTCCTTCTTGTAGAGCACGAGGTTCGAGAGCGACTCGAAGCCGCTGTAGCGGGTCTCGTAGTTGTCGAAGAAGACCGTCGAGTTCTTGCTCGCGCCGATGCGGGGCGAGGGCGAGCTCGGGGTCGTCTCACCGGCGCCGTGCAGCACGTCGTCGTCGGTGAGCACGAACGTCAGGCGGGTGTCGATGAACTCGCCCGCGAGCGCCGGGGTGGGCGCCGCGAGGAGGGCGAGCCCGGCGAAGGGAGTGGCGAGCGCGGCGGCGCGGAGACGGGACACGAGGAGGCTCCTCACGGGGACGGCGGGGCGTCGCACGGATCGAGACCCGCGGGACAGTCGGCGGCGGTACAGCAGAGATCAGCGCGCTCGCGGGTCATCACGAGCCAGCGGGGGCGGGCGGCGCGCACGTGCCGGAGCACGCCGCGGACGCGGACGACGCGGCCCAGGCTCGACTCCAGCGTCGGGTCGAACTCGGGGATCGCGTCGCGGGAGGCGATGTTGATGCGCGGGGTCGCGGCGCCCTCGGCGCCGAGGATCTGCACCGCGTACTGGCCATACGTGAAGTAGTTCGTCTGCTCGGTGCAGAGCTTCCCGGTCGCGTCGAACGATCGTTCGGGGAGCCGCTCGCTGACGAAAGGAACGCTCGTGAGGCAGGCGAGGTTGCAGGCGCACTCCTCGTCGCCCTCGTTGCACACGAAGCCGGTGCCGACCTGTCGGAACGGCCCGATGTCGCCGTTTCCGTCGAAGTCGCAGCGCACGAAGAGCTCGGGGAGCTTGATCCGATCGACCTTCACGATCGAGCCCTCGAGCGACTCGAGCAGCTGGTTCGTCGCCGAGTACCCGCAGAGCTCCTTGCTCGCGAACGAGCTCGAGCCGCCCGTGCAGGTCTGCTCCGTGATCGCGATCGCGCGCGCCTCGAGCGCCGTGAGCGCGTCCAGGTACGGCCCGCCCGGATCGCGCTCCCAGACCGGAAAGGTCATCTGCGTGTTGCCGGAGAAATCGAGCATCGTGCCGGCGATCCGCTCGAGCCGATCCCCGAGCACGAGATCCTCCGGATAGCTGAAGTTGAAGACGAAGAGCGAGCCGTAGTTGCCGGGCAGCGCGCCGGTCGAGACAGGCTCGGCGAGATCGCTGACGTAGAAGCCGTCGTTGAAGATCGCCGTCACGATCAGGTCACGTTTGGTCGCTGCGCCGGTCACGGGATCCTCGACGCGATCCATCTCGACGAAGTCGCCCGGGTAGGCCGATTGTGTGTTGTCGCCGTTCGGCGGGATCTGGTTGGCGTCCGCGAGCGTCGGCTGGTCGAAATGGATGGGGCCGCCGATGCCCGCCGCCCACGACGATGCTTCGCCCGCGACGTCGTCGATCACCCAGATGGTGGTGTCACTGTGGACGAAGAGGAACGAGATCGTCGTCTCGGCCGCGCCGTCCTCCGGATCCTCGTCGTTGAAGTCGACCGGGAACGCCGCGGGGATCGTGCGTCCCGGCGTCACCATCGCGCGCGCGACGCCCTTGAACGGGATCGACTTGCCCTCGTAGTCGACCGCGAGCACGCGCACCCGCATGCTCGAGAGCGTGCGGGGCACGGGCAGCGGGGCCTCGGGCGTGCCGGTCGGATCGAGCAGGAGCACCCGGAACGACGCGAGCCCCGTCGGCGCCGCGCGGGTCTCGTCTTCGAAGAGCATGGCTCCGCAGCCAGCGAGGACGCCCGCGGCGGCGAACAGCAGCGCGACGCGCTTCACCGGATCCTCCGCACGATGCGGTCGTCTTCGACGCCGGTCACGATGGGGTAGTCGGTCGGCGCCCGGCAGAAGGTCCGGAGCTCCGCCGTGACGTGGCCGCAGCCCGCCTTCACGCGCGCCTCGTCCGCCGAGGCGTCGCCGGTGTCCGCGAGGATGTCGTTGCAGTCGCACTTGCCGGCGAAGATCCGCGGCGCGGTCTCTGCGAGCAGGTCCGGGGCGTCCTGCTCGAGCGCCGCCTCGAAGTCGCCGGCGGTCCGGCAGAAGTCGATCGCGAGCGGGTCGAGCTGGCGCACGTCGCTCTCCGTCACCGCGTTGGCCGGGCAGGCGTCGATCTCGCCGGACTCGGCCGCGGCGAGCAGCTCGTCGCAGGTGCAGTACTGCTCACGCATGAACTGGATCAGGCCGTCGCGCAGGGAGACGCCGGTCTCGAAGCGCGTCGTGTTCCGCTTGAGCACCCGGAAGCCCGAGCCGCCCTTGGCGATGTAGTCGTTCGTCGCGAGCTTGTAGGACGTGAAGGAATTCAGCGGCTCGCCGTTGAGCGTGATGTCTCGCGCCGGGTGGGCCCAGCAGACGTCGTCGCGGCACTCCCACGGGACGTCGTCGGGGTCGCCCGCGCGGTGGTCGCAGGCGGAGGCCGCGCTGCAGGGCCGCTCCTCGCGGTTGCGCAGCACCTGGCCGCAGTCCATCACGAAGCGCACACCGGAGACCTGCGCCTGCGAGTTGCATCCGCGGCCCGCGGAGCGCTCGGAGACGAAGTCGAGGACCTGCTGCACCTCGTTGCCGGAGAGATACATGATGTTGATCGTGTTCTCGAACGGGAAGACGTTGAACATCGACTCGATCGTGATCGGGCCCCGGTAGAGGGAGTCCCGGATGCCGAGCGTGTTCGTGACCGAGAACTCGGCCTCGACGCCGTTGCGGGCGCGCATCGCTTCGGCCGTCATGTTCCCGAGCGGCGCGTCTCCGCCCGTCGAGCTGTTGCGTCGCAGGATCTCGCGCGGGGCGTAGGCGAAGATCCGCGTGAGATCGAACATCTGCCCCATCTCGAGGATGTAGGGCTCGACCATCGACAGCGTCTGCGCGTCCTCGGCGGAGGCGCACTCGGCGCGGGCCTGCGCGAGGAACTCCTCGGCCTGGGCGGGGTCGGCGTCGGGCGAGAGCTCCGGCGTGGTGCGGTGGTCCTTGCACCAGGCCGCGTCGATCGGGAACGCATAATAGTCGTGCGCGACGATCTCGGCGCCGAGGGTCTTCGCGAGCAGGCGCGCCTCGTGATCCTCGATCTCGTCGGGATCGACCGCGGGCATCCGGACGATCGCGTCGAGCCGGCCGAGGTACTTGGCGAAGGCGCCCGAGTGAAAGAGCGGGATGCGTCGGCCCTCGATGTCTTCGATGATCTGCGGCGGGTTCGTCACGACGTGCAGGTGGCCGCCGGCGATGAAGTCGAGGTGGCGGACGCCGGGGATGTGTACGAGCACCTTGCCTTCGGTCAGCGTCTCGACGACGCGCCACGGATCGACGGTGCGCTCGAGGAACGGCGTGATCTGCGACTTGGTGTAGACGGCCTCGTAGCCGTTCACGAGCTCGGAGTCCTCGCCGAGGCCGAGGTGGCTCGTCACGCCGATCAGATCGACCTGCGGCGCGAGGAAGTCGATCCACGCGCGCAGCGTCTCGTTCTGCTCGAGCGGCGAGATCTGCAGCGAGTTGTTGCCCTCGCCGATGGAGTTGAGCGAGCTGATGTTGGCCATCCCGATCACGGCGACCCGAAGGCCGTTCGCGTTGATGATCGTGAAGGGCTGCACCATCTTCCCGAGCTCGGTGAAGCGGGGGTCGCGCCAGTCGTACCAGTCGTAGTTCGCCGCGAGCAGCGGGTACTTGCCCCACGCCGCATACTGCTTCGCGAGGTTCTTCACGCCCGCGTCGAACTCATGGTTGCCGACCACGACCGCGTCGGCGCCGACGAGGGAGAGCCAGCGGATCTCGACCTCTCCGTCGTGCGCGTTGAAGATCGGCGCGCCCTGGAAGCAGTCGCCCGAGTCCACGTGGATGACCCGCTCGGCCTTCGCCCGCTGCCGCTTGAGCAGGCTGGCGAGCCGCGCGATCCCGCCGTAGGGCGGGGCGTCCGCGCGCAGGCCGAGATCCTGATCGGTCTTGAGCGGCTGAAAATCGTACGGCACGAGCCGCGAGTGGATGTCGGTGGTGTGCAGGATCGTGAGGCTGAGATCCTGCCCCCACAGCTTCGGCTGCTCCTGCGAGATGGTGCAGGCGCCGAAGACAGCGGCGCCCGCGGCGAGCGAGATCGTCGCCGCCGCGAGCAGCTGCCGGGGAGAGTGCGAGGGCACGGGAGCTCCGCTCAGTTCTGCGTCAGATCGGCGTCGCCACGGGGCATCAGGCGGTACTGCGAGAAGGAGTAATCCAGCAGCCCGACGATCGAGGCGAACGAGTCGCCCGTCGCGCGGTTCGCCTCGTACGCATAGTTGAAGAGGTCGTCGACCACGAGGTCGTCGGCCGCGTTCCCGTCGTCGGTCTCGTCGATCTTGAAGCCGCCGCGATCCGAGCCGCCGTCGAGGTAGGGCCCCTCGGTGACGACCACGTTACGGACCTCGACCAGCACACCTTCCCACTGCTCGGCGTTCGCGGCGCCCGTGCGCAGGTCGTCGACCGTCAGCAGCTCCGGGGCCGGCATCGCGCCCGCGCCCGTCACCGTGACCGCGGCGAGCGTGAGCTCGGAGAGGTCGAAGTACTCCGTGTAGGTGCCGTCGACCGTCACGAGATCGCCCGCGGCGACCGCCGCGACGACCGCGCCGGGCTTGTAGACATAGATCCCGGAGTTCGGGCCGCCGGCGGGATCCTGCACGAAGAAGTTCCCGTTGCCGGTCACGGCCGTCACGACCACGCCCTCGAGGCGGACCGCGCTGTTCACCGCCACCGCGCCCGACTGGACGTCGAAGATCGTGCTCGTCACCGTGACGAGGCCGGGGTGCGTGCCGTCCGCGAGCGTGAGGTCGTCGTTGCCGCGCGCCTCGAGGCGGAACTCGCTGAAGGAGAAATCGAGCACGCCGACGATCGACTGGAAGCCGTCGCCCACAGCGCCGCGGTAGTCGTTGCGGAAGAGGTGGCCGACCACGACGCCGCCGGTGCCGCCGGCCGTCTGGACGCGGAAGTCGTTGCGATCCACGCCGTCGGAGCCGGGGACCGGATCCTCGGTGTTCTCGACGTCCCGCACCTCGACCAGCACACCTTCCCACTGCTCGGCGGCGGCGGCGCCCGTCTTGAGCTCATCGGGCGTGAGCAGCTCTGCGCCGGGGAGCGCCTGCGTGCCGGTCCGCGTGACGGTCGTGGCGAAGATCTGCGAGCGCTCGAAGTACTCCTCGTAGGTGCCCGCGATCGTGACCACGTCGCCGCGCGCCGGCGCCGTGACGCCGTTGCCGAGCTTGACGTAGATGCCGCTGAAGGCGCCGCCCGCGGCGTCCATCGCGAAGAAGCTGGTGGCGGTGGCCGCCGTGACGACCGCGCCCTCGACGGTGACCGCCGTGCCTTCGGTCGGG
>CAYHCR010000199.1:0-6644 GCA_964354895.1 uncultured Myxococcales bacterium
CGCCGTCCCAGCGAGGGACCGTCGCGCCGGGGGCGCCCGGATCGGCGAGCCCGCGCACGCCGCCCGGGCCGTGGCACGCGAAGCAGCCCGCCCGCTCGGCGACGTGGAGGCCGCGCTGCGCGGGCGTCTCCTCGGGCGCAGGCCAGAGCCTGTGCGCGAGGACCCAGCCGTCGAAGAGCAGCGCTGCGGCGAAGGCGCCGATGAGCACGGCGCGGGCGCGGAGGAACGGGACGGACACGACTGCCATCGTCCGCACCGAATCGCGGCCCGCGCAATCGGCCCGCCCACACAGGCCCGCAGATTCTGCAGCGAACTCCTTCGACGCCGAAGGGCGCGCGAGGCGCCCGTCAGCCGCCGACGCCCGTCGCGATCAGGAAGTCCGCAGCGCTGCCCGCGCCGGCGCCGACGCTGAGCGCCGGGGTCTGCGCCCGGCCGTCCTTCTTCGCCTCGCGCGCGACGCGGGGCGTGACCCAGCGGCCGAGCTCTTCGAGCGAGATCGCGCCGTCGCCATCGCCGTCCGCGGCGCCCTCGCCGATCGCCTCGACGACGCGCGCGGTGAACAGGCCGCCGGTCCCGCCGGGCACGGTGCCGGAGACCTCGTCCGCGCTCGCCGCCGAGAAGACCGCGACCCCGCCGCCGGCCTCCACCTTCCGGACCGGCACGAGCGGGCGGATCCCCTCGGCGAGCACCGAGCGACCGCCGGTGCCCGAGAAGCAGGCGTCGAGCACCACGAGCGTCTCCTTCGCCTTCGTGCGGCCGAGCTGCGCGAGCACGTCGGAGAGCTTGAGCGCGCTCTTCTCGAGCCGCTTGGGATCCGCGTCGTACGGCAGCAGGTAGCTGGTGCCCGAGGCCGGCTCGGGCGCGCCGTGGCCCGCGAAGTACAGGTAGATCCGGCCGCCCTTCTGCACATTCTGCTCGAGCCACTCGAGGTGCTTCTCCAGATCCGCGCGCGAGGCGCGGTCGTCGAGCGCGACGACGACGTGGTCTTCGGGCACGCCGAGCGAGGTCGTCACGAGCTCATGGAAGCGGGTCGCGTCGCTGCGCGCGCCGGTGGGCGGGGGCACGTCCCGATACTTCTCGACGCCGATCACGAGCGCCCAGGCGTCCCTTCGGGGGCTCCCTGCCCGCAACGCTTTCCCGGGCGGCGCGGCCGGCGTCCCGACCGGCGTCGCGGGCGCCTCGACGACGACGACCGGCGCGGGCGCCTTCGCGTGCTCCCGCTCGATCGTCTCGAACGCGACCTTCGCCGCCGCGCGCACCGACGGATCGGGATCGTGCATCGACGCGTGCTCGAGCGCCGCCATCACGCTCTCGTCGTAGACGCCCCACAGCTGCCAGCTCTGGATCGCGCCGTTGGCCGCGTTGAGCCGCTCTTCCTTCGGCTGCGTGGGATCCCGCAGCGAGGCCGCCATCTGCGGCGCGGCCGAGCGGGCCATGGTGCGCATCGTCGCGGGGTCGCAGCCGGCGAGCAGGGTGATGGTCAGGACTGCAAGCAGCGCGCGCCTCATCGGGAGAGCTCCTCGAACGGGACGTCGAGCAGGCCCCAGGCCGCCCGGTCCGGATCTTCGTAGTGCCACCACTCCATGCGCACGGGCGTGAAGCCCTCGAGCTCCATGGCCGCCTTGAGCCGCGCGCGGTGCTTCGTCTCGTCCTTCGTCGCGCCCGCGTAGGAGTGCCACGCGCGGCGCGTGAACTCGTCGAACGGCGTCGGCATCGGCAGCTCCGATCCGTCGGGCGCCGCGAGCGTGAGGTCGATCGCGCCGCCGCGGTTGTGCGTGCTGCCGGAGGCCGGGTTCGCGACGTAGCCCTTCACCGGGTAGAGCTCCCACATGCGGAACTGCACGCGGTGCGGGCGATAGCAATCGAACGCGCGCAGCCGGGTGCCGTCCTCCCTGCGGAGCCGATCCGCGACGCGCGCGAGTCGCTCGGCCGCTGGTCGCCGGAGGAAGCACCGCGCCGTCGCGGGATAGACGGCCTGCTTCAGGAAGTTATGCGGCGTCGCGTAGCGCAGGTCGAGGACGAGATCCGGGATGAGCGCCTGGACGTCCACGAGCGGCGCCGCAGGCGCGGCCGCAGCGAGCGGCGTCGCCGGCGCGGCCCACAGCAGCACCGGGAGCAGCAGGAGCGCGCCGGCCATCAGTCGTTGGACGAGGTCGCCTTGGTGTACTTGTCCCAGCGCTTCTCGTCCTCCTTGCGCTGCTTCACCTGCGCCTTGTCCACGGCGCGCTCACCCTCGATCTTCTTCTGCTCTTCGGGCGGCGGCCGCGTGAGCTGGAACGCGGCGCCGCCGATGGCGACCACGAGCCCGAGCAGCAGCAGGCCGATCGGGTAGTTCTGCGCCCACGGCGCGAGCTCGGTGCCGAGCAGCACGCTGGTGAGTCCGACGGAGACCGCGAGGCCGCCGGCGCCCGCCGACAGCACGCGCGCGATGAGCGACCAGAGCACCGCCGCCGCGCCGCCGATCAGCACGACGCCGGGCGCGACGCCGAGGAACGCCTCTTCGGTCGGGACGAGCCGCCACCCCGCGTAGCCGCCCGCGCTGCCGGCGACGACGAAGCAGAGCGCGGCCGGCGAGATCCCGCCGATCGTGCCGAGCACCCCCGCGAGCCCGAAGCCGTACATCCCCTGCGGGATCTGCGGCACGAACGGCGCGACGAGCGGCGCGAGCAGCGGTCCGGCATAGAGGCCGAGCCCCGCGCCGAGGCCGGCGAAGATGACGCGCGAGAGGTACTTGTGGCCGCCGGCGAAGGCGGTCATCAGGCCGACGATCGACAACGTCGCGCCCGCCCAGAGCGGCAGCATCCGCGCCGCGACGACGAGGGCCTGCAGATCGAAGGCCTTGAGTCGCGAGAGCAATTCATCCATGCCGCGGACGTTAGCTCTCAAGCCGCGGGCCGTGCTAGCGACCCGGTATGGCCGACTTCGTCCACCTCCACCTGCACACGCTCTACTCGCTCCTCGACGGGGCGATCCGGATGAAGGATCTCATCGCCACGATCAAGGCGAAGGGCATGACGAGCGTGGCCGTGACGGACCACGGCAACATGTTCGGCGCGGTCGACTTCTACAAGCAGGCGAAGGACGCCGGGATCAAGCCGATCCTCGGCTACGAGGCCTACGTCGCCGGCCCCAAAGGCCGCAAGGATCGCAGCGAGCGCGTCAGCCACCACATGATCCTGCTCGCGAAGGATCAGGAGGGCTGGGCGAACCTTCGCTACCTCGCGTCCATGGGCTTCATGGAGGGCCACTACTACCACCCGCGGATCGACAAGCAGCTGCTCAAGGAGCGCAACAAGGGGATCATCGGCCTCACCGCGTGTCTGGGCGGCGAGATCCCCGGCCTCGCGATGCGTGGAGATCTCGACGGCGCGCGCGCGGCGGCCCTCGAGCTCAAGCAGATCTTCGAGCCGGGCTCCCTCTTCTTCGAGCTGCAGAGCAACGGCATGGCCGAGCAGGATCGCGCCAACGCCGCCCTCAAGCAGCTCTCGCGGGATCTCGACGTGCCGCTCGCGGCCACCGCGGACAGCCACTACGTCAAACAGGAGGACGCCGAGGCGCACGAGCTGCTGATGTGCATCGCGCAGGGCAAGACGCTCGACGATCCCAAGCGGCTCAAGCAGCACACCGACCAGCTCTACATCAAGAGCCCGGAGGAGATGCTCGCCCACTTCTCCGACGTGCCGGAGGCCGTGCACAACACGGTCCGCATCGCGGAGCTGTGCAACGTCGAGATGCAGCTCGGCAAGAGCTTCCTGCCCAATTTCACCGTGCCCGAGGGCTACGACCAGCCGCAGTATCTGGCGCACCTCGCGCGCACGGGGCTCGACCGGCGCTTCAACGAGCTGAAGTATCCGCTCGACCGGGACGAATACAGAAAGCGCCTCGAGCTCGAGATCGCCGTCATCAACCAGATGGGCTTCGCCGGCTACTTCCTGATCGTCCAGGACTTCATCAACTGGGCCAAGAGCCACCGCATCCCCGTCGGCCCGGGCCGCGGCTCGGGCGCCGGCAGCCTCGTCGCCTACGCGCTGCGGATCACGGATCTCGACCCGCTCCCGTACGCGCTGCTCTTCGAGCGGTTCCTCAACCCGGATCGCGTCTCGATGCCGGACTTCGACGTCGACTTCTGCCAGGCGCGCCGCGGCGAGGTCATCACCTACGTCACCGACAAGTATGGCCGGAACAACGTCGGCCAGATCATCACCTTCGGCCAGCTCTCCGCGAAGAGCGCGATCAAGGACGTCGGCCGCGTCATGGGGCTCTCGTTCGCCGAGAGCAACGAGCTCACCAAGGAGATCCCGAACCTCATCGACGGCCACGCGCCGACGATCGAGAAGTCGCTGGAGATCGCGCCGAAGCTCAAGGAGAAGATCGACGCCGATCCGAAGATCGCGAAGCTCGTGAAGATCGCGCAGGCGCTCGAGGGGCTCAACCGCCAGGCCGGCATGCATGCCGCCGGCGTCGTGATCTCCGACAAGCCGCTCTGGGAGTACGTGCCGGTCTACGTGCCGGCGGGCGAGAGCTTCCTCGTCACGCAGTATGCCAAGGACGAGGTCGAGAAGGCCGGCCTCGTGAAGTTCGATTTCCTCGGCCTCAAGACGCTGACCGTGATCGACGAGGCGATCCGGATGGTGAACGCCAACGCGGTGGCGGGCACGCCGGAGATCGCCGCCGACCAGATCCCGCTCGACGACGTCGAGGTCTACAAGCTCATCTCCCGCGGGGAGACCAAGGGCATCTTCCAGCTCGAGTCGCAGGGCTTCACCGAGCTGCTGATGAAGCTCAAGCCGACGCGCTTTGAAGACATCGTCGCCGCCGTCGCGTTGTATCGGCCCGGTCCGCTCGAGACGGGCATGGTCAAGGACTTCGTCGAGTGCAAACACGGCCGGCAGGCGGTGAGCTACCCGCACCCGTCGCTCGAGCAGATCCTGGAGCCGACCTACGGCGTGATCGTCTACCAGGAGCAGGTGATGCAGATCGCGCAGGTCATGGGCGGCTACTCGCTCGGCCGCGCGGATCTGCTCCGCCGCGCGATGGGCAAGAAGAAGAAGGAGGAGATGGAGAAGGAGCGCGGCTCGTTCGAGGAGGGCGCCAGGGCCAAGGGCATCCCCCCGAAGCTCGCCGAAGACATCTTCAACCTGATGGAGAAGTTCGCCGGCTACGGCTTCAACAAGTCGCACTCGGCCGCCTACGCGGTGCTCACCATCCAGACGGCCTGGCTCAAGGCGCATCATCCGGCCGAGTTCATGGCTGCGCTCCTCACGAGCGAGGCCGACGACACGGACAAGATCGTGCTGCACGTCGCCGACGCGCGGCAGATGAAGCTGCAGGTGCAGGGCGTCGATGTGAACGAGTCGCGCGCGGGCTTCCACGGGCTCGCCCGCGTGATCCGCTTCGGGCTCGGCGGCGTGAAGGGCGTCGGCGGCCAGGCGGTCGACGCGATCCTGGAAGCGCGCAAGGAGGGCCCTTTTGCCGGCGTCCACGAGCTCTGCGAGCGGTGCGACAGCCGGCGCGTGAACAAGAAGGTCGTCGAGGCGCTCGTGAAGGCCGGCGCGTTTGACTTCACGGGGCATCCCCGACACTCGATGTTCGCCTCGATCGAGGGGGCGTTCGAGCGGGGACAGGGCGCGCAGCGGGATCGTGCGTCGGGGCAGGCGTCGCTCTTCGGCATGCTCGCGGGCGCGGCTACCGGCAAACCTGCGCGGCCCGCGCCGGGCAGGGACGGGCCCTATCCGCCGGGCGAGCCGTGGACCGAAAAAGAACGGCTCGCGGCGGAGCGGGAGACGCTCGGCTTCTATCTCTCCGGTCATCCGTTGGCGCCCTACGAAGAAGAGATCCGCAAGCTGGCGACGCACACGACCGCGAAGCTGCACGAGCGGGGCAAGCCGCGCGAGAAGGTGAAGCTCGTGGCGGTGGTCGCGGCGTTCCGCACCCGGCCCTCCAAGACCAGCGGCAAGCTGATGGGGTTCCTCACGCTGGAGGACGCGACGGGCTCGATCGAGGCGGTCGCCTTCACGGGCGGGCGCAGGGCCGATCCGCGCTCGGGGGAGCCGGGGCGAGAGGGCGGCCTCGAGCTCTGGCAGCCGCTGCTCGAGACCGACGCGCCGCTGCTCTTTACAGCGAGCGTGCGGATGGATGAGCGGGATCCCGAGCACCCCAAGGTGGAGCTCATCCTCGACGACGTCGTGCCGCTCGCGCAGGCGCGGGCGCGCAGCGCGACGAAATTCGTCGTACGTGCGGGGACGGAGCTCTTCAACGACGAGCGGCTCAACAAGCTGCGCGAGCTCTTCGTCAAACACCCCGGCCCGCTCGTGGTCGAGGTGCAGGTCGTCGATCCCGGTCAGACCGTGTCACGCCTGATGCTTCGGTCGACGCGCGTCACGGCGAGCGACGAGCTCAAGGAGCGGATCGAGCTGCTCTTCGGCAGTCAGGTGACGAGCGTCGCGTGAGGGTGGCGACGCCCGCTCCATTGGCAATCAGTTGCTTGGCGATCAGCTGGATCGACGATCGCCCCCCGCGACCAGCCGCGCGAAAACGTTGTGCCGCCGGTATCACTTCCGCAGATGACCGGCTTGACTTGCCGTCCGCATCGGAACGACGATCCCCCGCTCGCTCGACTTGGGGGAATCATGCATCCGCTCGTT
>CAYHCR010000200.1:0-4743 GCA_964354895.1 uncultured Myxococcales bacterium
CTCGACACCGAGAAGCGCCGCGCCGACGACCTGCACGCGCAGCTCGACGAGGCGCGGGAGGCGAACGCCGCGTCCGAGGCTGCCGCGAACGAGGCCAAGGGTCGCGTGGGCGAGCTCGAGGGCGAGTCCGCGCGCAACGAAGAGCGGGTCGTGAAGGCGTACCAGAAGATCAAGAACGACGAGAAGGTGAAGGACAAGACGAAGAAGGCGCTCGCGATCGCGCTCCAGTTGCTCGAGGAGCACGGGATCGGCGAAGACGCGGCCGACGACGACGAGGCGCGCAGCTGATCTGACGCACAACGTCCGGAACGACTCGACGCCGCCCGCGCTCACGCAGGGCGGCGTTCGTGTGTCCGCGGTACCGCCCCGCGCTACTTCACCGGCCTCGACGACTGGTTTCGAGCGGCGTTCATCACGGTCGACGGGACGTTCTTGTTCTTCGCGAGATCCTTCAGATCCTCCATGCGCAGCGAGACCATCAGCTTCAGCGCCTGCGGCAACGGGGTCTTGGGGTTCTTCACCAGGCTGAGCTTGATCTGATAAATCTTCATCCATTCGCGGTTGCGCATGATGATGCGCAGGACCTCGTCATTCACGGAGCGGCTGTTCGTCAGCCCCACGATCTCCGTCTGCGTGATGCGCGGGCTCTGGACCGCCGCCGAGCAGACCAGCTTGTTGCTGTCGCGAAGCAGCAACGTCCGCGCCTCCTTGTTGCCACGCGCCGCGAGCTTGATCTTCTCCGACACGCTCATCGTCTGGATGCGCTGGGTGAGGTTCCTCTTCTTGCCGTCGTCGAGCTCCGGCGCGTCCTCGTCCTTCTCCTCGAGCAGCTCGGACTTGAACTCTTCGAGCACCGAGTCGGCCGAGACCGCGGGCACCTCGACGACGCTGGGCGGCGGCTTGCCGTGGATGCGCTGGTACGCGGCGCCGAGCGGTGCGACGCCGAGCAGGAAGACGCCGGAGCGGACCGCGAAGTCGGCGACCGAGTCGACCGTGGCCGGGGAGGCCCGCGACTCGACGAGCAACGCGCGCAGGAGCGGCTCGTGGCGCAGCAGGCGGAGCTGGTTCTGCCCGATCGCCTCGCAGTTGGCCGGCGACGCCGAGCGGGCGAGCACGGTCAGCGCCTCATCCGGGCAGGAGGCGTTGAGGATCAGCGCCTCCTGCAGCTGATCGGCGCCGGACTCCGCCACGCGCCCGGCGAGCCAGAGCAGGACCGCAGGAGGGACCGACTCGTCGCGGAGCGCGGAGATCGCGACCTTGTCGGGCAGGTTGCCGGCCGTCTTGTTCGCCTGCTCGGCGACGCCGGGATCGGGGTCGAACGCCAGCAGGTAGACGAGGCAGGCCGCGTCGTGCGGCGAGGCGGGGACAAGCAGCTTTGCGCCCATCGAGCGCAGCGGCAGTGGCGCCTTCGGATCGACGTGCTTTCGGAGCTGGGGCGCGAGCACGTCGGCCGTGATGGCGGGGGCCGGGGCGGCCAGCGGGACGTCGCTCATGCGGTCTCCGTCAATTCGACGTTCGGAAAGAGGCGGTGGCGAAGCCGACCGAGCACGACGTTCATCCAGTTGCTGCGGTGCAGGAAGGCGAGGACGGGCGGGCGGCGCACCCCGAGGCGCCTTCGGAGCGCGTGGAGACCGTCGTGCGCCGGCTCGCGCGTGAGGCCCCGCTCGAGCGCCCGGATCGCAGCGCGTCGGTGCAGCAGGCTCTGGTGGACCTCGGCGAGGCGCAGCCACGCGGCGCCGTCGCCGAGGCCTCGGCGGATGGCCTCCTCGCAGAAGGCGGCGCCCTTCTCCGCGTCGTGCTCGACGAGCGCGAGCGTCCATCCATACCGTGTCAGCACGCGCGGGTCGTCGCCGAGCCGCTCAAAAGCGCGGCCATAGAAGCCGTGCGCGGTCGAGAGATCTCCGGTGCTCGCGGCCTCGTCGCCGACGTGGAGCGCGCGCTCGGCCTCGTCGTCTGCGGGGCGCGGACGGACATCGGTGCAGCGGCGGAGAGCGGGCGGCATGGCCCCATTGTGCCACGACCCCGGCGCTCGCGATCTCGCGCGATCGCTCATGTATTCCGCCCGTGCAGGATCCGCAGTCCGTCCAGCGTCAGGAACTCGTCCACCTCGGTGATCGCGGCCGAGACGCCGGCCAGCAGGGGCGCGAGCCCGCCCGTCGCCACGACCTTCGGCGCCGCCCCGCCGAGCTCCGCGGCGAGCCGCGCGCAGAGGCCGTCGACGAGCGCCGCGTAGCCGAAGACGATGCCCGACTGCATCGAGGCGACGGTGTTGCGGCCGATCGCCTTCTCGGGGACGTCGAGGTCGACGCGCGGCAGCTTGCTCGCATGCCGCGCGAGCGCCTCGACCGCGATCCCGATCCCCGGCGCGATCGCGCCCCCGAGGTACTCGCCCTTGCCCGTGATCACGTCGAATGTGGTCGCGGTGCCGAAGTCGACGACGATGAGCGCCTGCGCCCACCGATCGAACGCGGCGACGCCGTTGACGATGCGATCGGCGCCGACCTCGCGCGGGTTCTCGTAGAGGATCGGCATTCCGGTGCGGGTGCCGGGCCCGACGAAGAGCGGCGCGACCCCGAAGTAGCGCTCGCTCATCCACTGCAGCGCGTGCTGGAGCGGCGGCACGACGCTCGAGACCGCGACCGACTTCACGGCGCGATGATCGAGGCCGCGGTGCGCGAGCGCCTGCACGATGAAGAGGCCCCACTCGTCGGAGGTCCGGCGCAGGTGCGTCTCGAGGCGGAAGTGATCGAGCCGGCGCAGCCCGTCGTACGCGCCGATCACGGTGTTTGTGTTGCCGACGTCGATCGCGAGCAGCACGTCACTCTCCCGTCGTGCGCAGGTGCACGATGTCGCCGGCGCTCACGGCGTGGAGCAAGCCCTGCGCGTCGCGGACGAGGAGCGCGCCGGTCGCGTCGATCTCCTCGGCCTCGCCCGCCAGCACCCGCTCGTGCTCGAGCACCCGCACCTGTCGGCCGAGCGTCGTCGAGAGCGCGCTCCAGCGCTCGCGGATCGGCTCGAAGCCCTCGCTCTCGTGGAGGTCGAGCCACTCCTCGAGCCGCGTGAGGAGCGCCGAGGTGAAGAGCGCGCGATGGACCTGCTCGCCGCGCTGCAGCGAGGCGCTGGTCGCGGTCGCAGCGAGCTCGCCGGGAAAATCAGCGGCCGCGGCGTTGAGGTTCACGCCGATCCCCACGACGACCCACGCCACGTCGCCGTCCTCGAGGCCGAGCTCGGTGAGGATCCCGGCGAGTTTGCGACCGTCGGCCTCCAGATCGTTCGGCCACTTGATGCCTGCGTCCACTCCCGCGTCGATCAGCGCCTCCGCCAGCGCGACGGCGCAGACCAGCGTGAGCTCGGGCGCGCGCTGCGGCGGCAGCTCCGGGCGCAGCACGAGCGAGAGCGCGAGGTTGCGGCCGCCCAGCGAGCTCCACGCGCGACCCCGCCGACCCTTTCCGGCCGTCTGTCGCTCGGCGATGACGACGGTGCCGTGCGCCGCGCCCTCCTTCGCGAGCCGCTGCGCCTCCTCGTTGGTCGAGCCGCACTCGTCGAAGGAGACGATCCTGGCGCCGAGATCATGCGTCGCGAGCAACGGCGAGAGTTCGAGCCGCGTGAGTCGATCGGGGATCGAGAGCAGTCGCCAGCCGCGCGGGCCGGCGTCGACGCGGTAGCCGGCGCCGCGGAGCGCCTCGACCGCTCGATACAGTTGTGCGGGCGCCAGATCGAGCTTGCCCGTCACGACCTCGGCCACGACCCACTCGCCGAGCGCGTCCACGAGCAGACCGAGCAGGAGCTCCGAGTCGCGCACGATCGAGGCGTCGCTCACGACCGCAGCTCCAGCGAGAGGTCGACGGCGCGGGCCTGGTGCGTCACGGCGCCGACCGAGACGTAGTCGGCGCCGGTCGCGGCGAGGCGCGGCAGGCGCTCCAACGTCACCCCGCCGGAGACCTCCACCTTCGCGCGGCCGGCGATCCGCCGCACCGACTCCGCGACCTGCGCGTCGTCCATGTTGTCGAGCATGATCACGTCCGCGCCGGCCAGCGCGGCGCGCTCGGCGCCCGCGGCATCGACGACCTCGATCTCGATCTTCGTGAGCGACGGCGCCCGGAGCCGGGCCCGGGTGAGCGCCGCCTCGATCGAGCCGACGGCGGCGAGGTGGTTGTCCTTGATCAGCACGCCATCGTGGAGCGCGAAGCGGTGGTTGCGGCCGCCACCCGCGCGGACGGCCGCCTTCTCGAGCACGCGATGGCCGGGGATCGTCTTGCGGGTGTCGAGCAGCTGCAGCCGCGTGCCCGACAGCGCCTCGACGTAGCGCCGCGTGATCGTCGCGATCCCGGAGAGCCGCTGCAGGAAATTCAGCGCCGTCCGCTCGCCGGTCAACAGGGCGCGCGTCGGCCCCTCGACGCGGCCGAAGAGCTGACCGTGGGCCAGCGTCGCCCCCTCGGTGACGGCGAAGGTGACGCGGCAGCGGCCGTCCACCGCGAGGAAGACCCGTGTGGCGACGTCGAGGCCGGAGAGGATCGCGCCCTCCTCCTTGCACAGAAAATCGGCGACGCCGGTCGCGTCGGCCGGGATCGTGGCCTCGGTCGTCAGATCGCCCGGACCGACGTCCTCGGCGAGGGCGAGCTCGATCAGGCGGTCGACGAGATCCATCGGTCAGCTCCTCCGCTGGTTGGTCCTCTTCGCCGGCGCTGCCTTCTTCGCCGGCGCTGCCTTCTTCGCCGGCGCTGCCTTCTTCGCCGGCGCTGC
>CAYHCR010000200.1:4843-6640 GCA_964354895.1 uncultured Myxococcales bacterium
GCCGGCGCTGCTTTCCTTGCCGGCGGACCGTGCATCACCGCGGCCCCCGCCGCCGCGCGCATCCCGCCGCGGATCCGGTTCGCGGCCGAGAACTCCGCGAGCGCCTCGTCGATCAGCCCCATCCCGAGGTACGCGACGCCGAGGTCGAGGTGCGTGCGGACGTCGTCCTCCGACACGTTGCGGGCGATCCCACGCTGGAACTCCGCGATGATCCGCTTGAGCTCCGGGGGCGGCTCCGCAGGGAAGGTCACTCCCGCGAGCTCCTCGGCGAGCTCCTTGCCGAGATCGAACGTGCCCTCCGAGCCTCCGACGTCCTGGCGGACATGGAGGACCGAGCGCGCCTCGGGCGCCGTCGGCATCCGCGGCCCTGCGGGCACCTTTGCCGACACGATCGGCCGGGCCGCCGGCGGCTCCAGCGAGGCGGTCGGCGGCGCCGTGGCCGAGGCTGGGAGCGCCGCGAGTCGAGCGAGGTTCTCGCGGATCTTCGCGAGCTTCGCGGACAGCTCCGCCAGCAGCGCGCGATCCTTCTCGATCACGGCGGGCGGCGCCTTGGCGACGAAGCCTGCGTTGGCGAGTCGGCCCTGCAGCTTGCCGAGCTCCTCGCCCGTCTTCTCCTCATCGCGCGTCAGCTTCGCGGAGAGCTCCGCGACGTCGACGAGGCCGGCGAGTGGCACCCGCAGCTCGAGCCCCTGCACGACCGCGCCAGGCGCGTCGGGCAACACGCCCCCGACGTGGCTCTGCTTCACCTTGGCCAGTCGCGTGAGCCACTGCGTCCGCGCGCCGACGTAGGCGAGCGGCTCGGCTGCGCCGCCAAGGTGCACCTCGCACTCGACGTTCTCCGGCACCTGGAGATCCACGCGCAGCGACCGGATCGCCGAGACGACGTCGAGGACGAGCTGGAAGCGCTCGCCCGCCGGATCGGCCGCCTTCACCGGATCGGGGCGGGGAAAGTCCGCGAGCATCAGGAATTTCGGATCACCCGCGACGCGCGGCAGCTTCTGCCAGAGCTCCTCGGTCACGTACGGCATGAAGGGGTGGAGCAGCCGCAGCGAGCCGTCGAGCACGTCCCGCAGCACGCGCGCGCTCGCCGCCTTCTCCGCCGGCGTGCCGTCGTAGAGGCGGGGCTTCACGAGCTCGATGTACCAGTCGCAGAACTCCCGCCAGACGAACTGGTAGACGCGCGCGGTGGCGTCGTTGAAGCGGAACGACTCGAGCGACGCGATGACGTCCGCGGCCGCCGCGTGGAAGCGCGAGAGGATCCAGCGGTCCGCGTCCGAGAGCATCGCCTCGTCGAGCGGCTGGCTCGTGTCCATGCCCTGCAGGTGGAGCATCGAGAAGCGCGCCGCGTTCCAGACCTTGTTCGCGAACGCCTTGTAGCCCGACACACGATCCAGGCTGAGCTTGATGTCACGTCCCTGCGCGGTCATCGAGGCGAGCGTGAAGCGCAGCGCGTCCGCGCCGTACGTGCTGGTGACGTCGAGGGGATCGATCACGTTCCCCCGCGTCTTGGACATCTTTTCGCCCTTCTCGTCCCGCACCATCGCGTGGAGGAAGACCGTCTTGAACGGCACCTCATCCATGAAATGCAGGCCCATCATCATCATCCGGGCGACCCAGAAGAAGATGATGTCGAAGCCGGTGACCAGAACGTCGGTCTTGTAATAGCGCTTGAGCTCCGGCGTCTGCTCGGGCCAGCCCATCGTCGAGAACGGCCAGAGCGCCGACGAGAACCACGTGTCGAGCACGTCCGGATCACGCGTGAGCGGCACGTCCTTGCCGTGCTTCGCGCGGGCCTGT
>CAYHCR010000201.1:0-6625 GCA_964354895.1 uncultured Myxococcales bacterium
GCGCACTGGACGAACTACGCCGAGAACCGTGATTTCTTCCTGAACCAGAACAACCCGACGAACTTCGAGCGCACCTGGGACACCGCGTACTACCTCTACAAGCGGATCGGGAAGGTCTCCACGAAGGTCGACTGGGATCAGGTCGTCGACTTCTCCGTCCTCCAGAAGCTCGGCAGCGAGCCGGCGTTCCAGAAGAGCGTCAACACCTACCAGGTGAACTTCGCGCCGCGCGAGGTCTCCGAGATCAAGGCCGAGTCGGGCGAGATCCTCACCAAGACGGTCGTCGTGCACTTCTTCCCCAACAGCTCGGATCTCGACCACAAGGTCGTGAAGTTCCAGGCGAGCGGCAAGAGCGTCGAGGAGCTCTACGATCCCAACGTCGGCTTCGTCGTGGAGGAGATCGGAAAGATGACCGGACAGTTCGGCGCCTCCCGCATCGTGATCGAGGGCCACACCGACACCTCGATGAGGGGCTCGGTCCCGTTCGACTCGGTGAAGGGGCTCTCGGAGCGGCGGGCGCAGGCGGTCCGCGCCGCGCTCCTGCAGAAGTTCCCTTCGATCAACCCGAACCAGATCGGCGCCGAGGGGCTCGGCTGGAACCGCCCGTCCGATCCCGCGGATCCGAACAACCACGCCCGGAATCGTCGCGTCGAGGTGAAGGTCTTCCCGCTCGAGGCGCAGCCCTAGATGACGACGCCGGCGGTGGCTCCGGATCCGACGCCGAAGGGCGCGCCGGTCAAGGCCGAAGGGCGGGATCCGTCGCCGCCGCCCCGGCCGTCCTTCTTCACGCTCCGCGAGGAGCCCTCGACGCCCGTCCGGCTCGCGCTCGGCGCCGGCTGTCTGGGCCTGCTGCTGGTGGTCTGGACCGCGGTCACCTCGGGCGCGGCCGAGAGCCGCGTCCTCTCGCCGGCGATCCTCGGCAGCCCCGCAGAGCTGCTCGGCTCGTTCCGGGAGCTCTGGTTTGATCGCGCGCTGCTGCGCAACCTCCTCGCCTCGCTCTGGCGGGTCGCGCAGGGCTTCGGGCTCGCGGCGCTCGTGGGCGTGCCGCTCGGCGTCGTCGCAGGCACGTGGCCGCGGATCCACGCGTTCCTCGCGCCGATCTCGATCTTCGGCCGCAACGCGCCGATCTCGGCGCTCGTCCCGCTGACGCTGGTGTGGTTCGGGATCGAGGAGCTGCAGAAGGTGATGTTCATCTTCGTCGCGACGGTGATGTTCATCTTCTACGACTCGGCCCGCGCCATCGCGCAGGTCCACGAGAAGTATGTCCAGACGGCGCTGACGCTCGGCGCCTCGCCGCTGCAGGTGGTGGGCAAGGTGCTCGTCCCGCTCGCGCTGCCGGAGATGTATGGCTCGCTGCGGCTGCTCTTCGGGGTCGGCTTCGGATACATCATCCTCGCCGAGATGGTGAACATGAGCTCCGGCGTGGGCGCGCTGATCCTCATCTCGCAGCGGAGGGGCCCGATGGAGCACGTCTACCTGACGCTCGCGGCGATCACGCTCGTGGCGTTCGGCCTCGACCGGCTGCTGCAGGCGCTGCAGCGCGTCCTCTTTCCGTACCGGGAGGGCTGACGTGGGCGCGCCGCCGATCGTCGAGTTCCGCAACGTGACGAAGACCTACGCCGCGGGCACGCCCCGGGCGTACACGGCGATCGAGGACGTCTCGTTCGTCGTCGAGGACGTGCCGGAACACGGCGAGTTCGTCGCGGTGCTCGGGCCGTCCGGCTGCGGCAAGAGCACCGTGCTCAAGCTGATCGCCGGCCTCTCGCCGCAGCACCCCGCGACCAGCGGCGAGGTGCTCGTGTATGGCCAGCCGGTCGCGCGCCCGGGCGCCGACCGCGGCATGGTCTTTCAGGAGTACACGGCGTTCGACCATCGCAGCGTGCTCGACAACGTCGCCTTCGGCCTCGAGTGCCGGGGCGTCGGGAAGGCCGAGCGGTACGAGCAGGCGGAGGGCTGGATCCGGAAGGTCGGCCTCGACCCGAAGCGGGATGCCCGGAAATATCCGCATGAGCTCTCCGGCGGGCAGCGCCAGCGCGTCGCGATCGCGCGCACGCTGATCCTCAAGCCGAAGATCGTGCTGATGGACGAGCCGTTCGGCGCGCTCGATCCGATGACGCGGCTGCGCATGCAGGATCTGCTCATCTCGCTCTGGCGCGAGGCGCAGGCGACCGTCTTCTTCGTGACGCACTCGATCGAGGAGGCGGTCTTCCTCGGCGATCGGGTCTATCTGTTCTCGAACGCGCCGGGCCGCATCCTCGAGGAGGTCCGCAGCCCGCGCCCGGAGGCGCCGGCGGTGGTGGTGCAGGCGCGGCCGGAGTTCACGGCGCGCGTGAAGGAGATGCGGGAGAAGGTCGCGGCGATGGAGGCGGAGGCGGGGGTCATCTGAATGGTCGGCCGGCAGGGCTTCGGCGCGTACGTGAAGGCGGCGTTCCTCGAGAAGTGGCAGCTGCTCTTCTTCGGGGCGGGCGTGGTGGCGGCGTCGATCTCCGGCCACGCGGACGTCGGGCTGCCGGCGCTCTTCGCGCTCGAGCTGCTGCTGCTGACGGGGCTCTCGACGAGCGCGCGGTACCAGCGGCACGTCGACGCGATGCAGGGTGCGGCGAAGCTGCACGCCGACCAGTCCGTGATGCAGCAGCGCTATAATTGGCTCTTCTACGGGCTCTCGTACCCGAACCAGCAGCGCTTCGAGGAGCTGCGCGGCCGCTGCGAGGTGCTGCGGGAGCTCACGGTGCGCGACGCGTCGACGCGCGGCGGCCTCGACGCGACCGCGCTCGCGCAGCTCGAGGGCGTGAACAAGCTGCTCTGGGTCTACCTCAAGGTCCTGCACACGCGGCAGAACCTCGCGGGCTTCCTGCAGTCGACCGACGCGCGCGAGCTCGACCGCAAGATCGAGGAGCTCGAGGGGCGCCTCGGCGAGCTCCCGGCGGACGGCGACGAGCTGCAGCAGCGCAAGCGCAAGACGCTCGAGGACACGCGCCAGACGATCGCCGCCCGCCGCGACAACCTCCAGCGCGCGAAGGAGCGCGAGGAATTCATGAGCCTCGAGCTCGAGCGGATCGGCGCGAAGCTCGCGGGCATCGCCGAGGTCGCGATGAACCGGCAGGACCCGGCGGCGCTCACGCACGACGTCGACGACGTGACCCGCAGCGTCGAGGCGACGGAGGCCGCGATCGGGGAGCTGCAGTCCTTCACGGGGCTCACCGAGGCGGACGCGGTGGCGCCGCCGATCCTGGGGCGGCAGCCGACGAAGCCGTAGCGCCGGGTCGCAGCACGAGCGCCCGGGCCCGCGCGGCGCGCTTCTGGGAGAGCTCCACGCCGACCGCGTCGAGGCCGTGCGCGTTCGCGACCGCGAGCACGGTGCCGAGCCCGCAGAAGGGATCGACCACGGTCCGCGCGCCGGCGTGACGTTGCACGAACCGCACGGCCGCCTCGCACGCCTCGACGCCCATCGCGCGCGCCCACGGCATCTCCCCGAGCCGCGGCAGGACGTCGGCCGCGGAGTCCTTCGGCGCCAGCCTTCGGCCGCGCGAGAACGCGAGCAGGTGTGCGTACGCGGGCCGGCCGAAGGTGATCGTCCCGGGCGGCGCGCGGCAGACGATCCGGTGAAACAAGAGCGCCGCGCCCGCCTCCTCCGCGCCGCGCTGCACGAGGTACGCCTTGTCGATCCAGCGGCCCTCGAGCTTGATGTCCGTCTGAAAGAAGAGCGCGACGCCCTCGTCGTGCAGCTGCCGGCAGCAGAGCGCCGCCGTCTCGATGAACCAGGCGCGCCACACATCAAAGGGACGCTGCAGCTCGGAGACATCCGGCAGCGACGTGATGATCGCGTGGTCTTCGGGCAGCGTCGCCGCGCGCAGGAACGCCGGTCCATCCCCGCAGTGGATCGTGCGCGTTCCGGCGGGCGTCAGGCGTGCGTCCCGGGCCGGTGCAGCGGCACGAGCACGTCCGGCGAGCGCGCCTCGGGCTGCACCGTCGCATGATCGATCCCGTGCTCGATCCGCAGGCGCGCCGAGACGTCGCGGGCGACGTCGGTGCCGTGGCGCGCGCCGTCGAGCACGACGTGGACCGTGACGACCGGGAAGCCCTCCGTGATCGCCCAGACGTGCAGATCATGGAGCGCGCAGACGCCGGGCGTGGCGAGGATGGTCCGCTCCATCGCCGCGGGATCGAGCCCGGGCGGCGTCGCCTCGAGCAACACCGGGAGCGTCTCGCGGACGAGCCGGAACGAGCCGAAGAGCACGAGCCCCGCGATCGCGAGCGAGGCGAGCACGTCCGCCTCGCGCAGATCCCAGAGCAGGACGCAGACCGCTGCGACGATCGCCGCCGCCGAGCCCGCCGCGTCGGAGAGCACGTGCAGGAGCGCAGCTCGCACGTTCGCGTTGGGTCGC
This sequence comes from uncultured Myxococcales bacterium, assembly GCA_964354895.1. Taxonomy (GTDB): domain Bacteria; phylum Myxococcota; class Myxococcia; order Myxococcales; family Vulgatibacteraceae; genus CAYHCR01. The sequence goes on from CAYHCR010000201.1 coordinate 4,386, forward strand.
GGCGCGTGGGCGTGGGGATGCGAGTGGTCGTGGGCGTGCGGATGCGCGTGCTCGTGCCCGCCGCCGAGCACGTACGCGGCGAGCAGATTCACGACGAGCCCGCCGATCGCGACGCCGAGCATGGCCGGCCCGTGGATCGGGACCGGCGCGCTCCAGCGCTGCAGGCCCTCCGCGATCACCCAGATCGCGCCGAGGCCGAGCGCGACGCCGTTCGCGAGCGCGGCGAGGATCTCCGCGCGCCGCAGCCCGAAGGTGTGGCGCCCCGTGCGCGGACGGGCCGCGAGCCGCTGCGCCGTGAGCGCCAGCGTCAACGCGCCGGCGTCCGTGAGCATGTGCGCCGCGTCCGAGAGCAGCGCGAGCGAGCCGCTCCAGAGGCCGACCGTCACCTCGACGACGAGGAACGTGACGGTGAGGGCGAGCGCGATGCCGAGCCTGCGCTCGGGGCCGTGGGTGTCGGGGGACGACATCGCCCGGCGGATACCACGGGGCTCGGCAAACGGCGAGGACCCGTCGGCCGTGACGAGAGAAGGGCCGCCTCGCGGGTGCGAGACGGCCCCTCGTGGATCAACGCGGCCGAGGAGCTACGGGCAGGCGCCGTTCCCGGTCCGCTCCACGCAGATGGTGTCCGCGGCGCCGACGCCGGCGCAGCACGTCCGCTCGCCGTTCCCGTTGCACGAGGCGTCGCACGGGCAGGCGTTGCACGTCGCCGGGTACCACGCGCGGCAGTTGCCCTCGAGGCAGTACTCGTCCGACTGGCAGGGGTTCTGGCAATCGCCGCAATTCTGCTCGTCGGTCCGCGTGTTCACGCAGGCGTTGTCGCACTCGCGCAGGCCGTTGCCCTGCGGACAGTTGTTCTGGCACTGGCCGTTCGCGCAGCGATCCGGGCATTGGTTGTTGAGGGCGCCGCAGTGGTTCGGATCGCTCTGGAGATCCACGCAGCCGCCGTTGCCGGTGGAGGTGAGGCCGACGCGGCACTCGCAGACGCCCGAGACGCACTGCTGGTTGTCATTGCAGCCGTTGCCGCACGCCCCGCAGTCGCGGGCATCGGCCGACAGGTCCCGGCAATTCAGCCCGTTCTGCGGGTCGCAGTCGACGAGGCCGCCCGGGCAGCTGCACTGGCCCGAGACGCAGAGCTCGTTCTCCCCGCAGTTGTTGCCGACCGCGCCGCAGTGGAAGATGTCGGTCGACACGTCCACGCAGCGGCCGCCGGCGTTGATCTGCCCGGCCGGGCAGATGCACTGGCCGGAGACGCAGCCGGTCGCGTTCACCGGGCAGTCGATCCCGCATCCACCACAGTTCTGCAGGTCGACCGAGAGATCCACGCAGCCGTTGTTGCATGCGACCTGCCCGGCCGGGCAGATGCAGGCGCCCGAGACGCACGCCGAGCCCTGCGGGCAATCGTTGCCGCACGCGCCGCAGTCGGTCAGCGACGTCGAGAGATCCTCGCAGCTGTTGCCGCAGTTCACCGATCCGGGCGCGCACTGGCAGACGCCGGAGACGCAGGAGCCGTTCGCGGGGCAGTCGTTGCCGCAGGCGCCGCAGTCGGTCAGCGAGGTGGCCAGATCCGCGCAGTTGTTCCCGCAGTTCACGCTGCCCACCGGGCAGGTGCAGACGCCGGAGGTGCAGGCGCCGTTCGTCGGGCAGGTGTTGCCGCACGCGCCGCAGTCGGCGAGGTCGGTGGCGAGCATCGCGCAGTTGTCACCGCAGTTGACCGCGCCCGCCGGGCAGGCGCAGACGCCGGAGGTGCAGGTGCCGTTTGCCGGGCACGCATTGCCGCACGAGCCGCAGTCGGTCAGCGACGTCGCGAGCGTCTCGCAGGTGTCGCCGCAGTTCACCGCGCCGGCGGGGCAGGTGCAGGCGCCGGAGATGCAGGAGCCGTTCGTCGGGCAGGCGTCTCCGCAAGCGCCGCAGTTCGTCATCGACGACGACAGATCGGCGCAGGTGTCGGCGCCGCAGGCGACCTCGCCGGCGGGGCAGACGCACGCGCCGCCCGCGCAGGTCGCGCTGGGGGGGCAGACGTTGCCGCAGGAGCCGCAGTTCTGGTCGTTGGTGGCCAGATCGGCGCAGGCGTTGTCGCAGGCGACGAGGCCGGCGACGTCGCACGCGCAGAGGCCGCCGTTGCAGGTCGAGCCCGCGGGACAGGCGTTGCCGCAGCTGCCGCAGAACTGCTCATCCGTCATGATGTCGACGCACGAATTGTCGCAGCGCCGCAGCGGATCGAGGCAGGGCTGACAGTTGCC
>CAYHCR010000202.1:0-6613 GCA_964354895.1 uncultured Myxococcales bacterium
GATCAAGGAGAAGGGCCTCGCGGCGCACCGCGCGGGGATCAAGCGGATCATCATGCCCGAGCGCAACCGCAAGGACGTGCTCGACGTGCCCGATCAGGCGCGCAACGAGCTCGAGTTCATCTACGCGACGAACATCGACGACGTCCTCGCCGCGGCGCTCGAGAGCGCGCCGTACCGGGATCCGCCGCCGAGCGAAGCGCGCGCGTAGCGCGAAGCTCTGCAGGATCATCGTCACGGGCGCCCGACCTGATCTCCTGGTCGCGGCGCCCGCGCCGTATTCGGGCGGGCGACGCTCCGACGGAGGCCTCGCCGTCGGCGTTGCCCGAAGGCCGGCGGCCGTGGGATCATGCGCGCTTCGATCAGTCCGCTCCGGAGGGTTGCATGAAGGCGTCCCCGACGTTCTCGCTGTTGGCGCTCGTCTGCGCGTTGGTCTTCACCCTCTCCGCGTGCAGCGACGATGACACCGAGGGCAGCGGCGGCAGCGGACCGGGCCCATCGGGCGGCAGCGGCGGCCCATCGGGCGGCAGCGGCGGCCCGGGGGGCGACGGCGGCGTCGGCGGTGGTGGGAGCGGCCCCGGGGGGGACGGCGGCGGCGTGGGCGGCGGGGGCGGCGCGGTGGATCCCGGCACGCCCCCCGACCCGACCGATCCCGGCAGCGCGACGCGCGACTTCGACTGCGACGGCCTGTCGGACGCGGAGGAATACACGATCCTCCGGGCGGGCGGCGCGACGACGGATCCGGAGAACGCAGACACGGACGGCGACGGGATCCCCGACGGCGTGGAGGTCGGTCGCACCACGAGCGTCGAGGCGCGCTGCCGGAATTTCCGCGGGGACCAGGACCCGACGACGACGACCGATCCGCTCGCCGCCGACACCGACGGCGACGGGACCAGCGACGGCGCCGAGGAGCGCAACCGCGACGGTCGCGTGGACGCGGGCGAGTGCGATCCGAGCTCGCTCGACTCGGACGGCGACGGTCTGCCGGACGCCACGGAGGATCTGAATCACGACGGCACTCGGCAGCCCGGAGAGACGGACGCCTGCGCGCGCGACACCGACGCCGACGGCATCCCGGACGGCGTCGAGGACGTGAACCGCGACGGCCTGCGCGGGCCGACCGAGACCGATCCACGGCTCGCCGACACCGACGGCGACGGCGCGAGCGACGGCGCGGAGGACGTGAACTGGAACCACGTCGTGGACGCCGGAGAGAGCGATCCGCTCGTGGGAGATCCGGACTCCGACGGCGACGGGATGACGGACGCGGAGGAGGCGCGGCTCGGCACGAACCCCAACGCCCGCGACTCCGACGGCGACGGGCTCGACGATCCGCTCGAAGACAGCAACCGGGACGGGCAGCTCAACGCCGGAGAGACGAACCCGCTCTCCCCGGACACCGACTGCGACGGCCTCTCCGATGGCGCCGAGGACGCGGATCACGACGGCGCGCGCGGCCCGGGCGAGAGCGACCCGCGCGACACGGACTCCGACGGCGACCTCCTGGGCGACGGCCTCGAGCGTGGCGCCACGAGCTCGCCGGATCCGGCATGCGCCTTCCCGGCGGACGCCGATCCGGCGACGACCACCGATCCGACCCTCGCGGACACCGACGGCGACGGCATCAACGACGGCATCGAGGACACGAACCGCGACGGCCGCGTCGACCTCGCCGCGCGCGAGTACGACCCCGCGAACGCCGACACGGATCGCGACGGCATCCAGGACGGCACCGAAGACCAGAACGACAACCACCGGATCGATCCCGGCGAGACGGATCCGCTGATCGCCGACGTCGACTCGGACGGCGACGGCATCACCGACCCGATCGAGACGAACGTCACCCTCACCGATCCGGGCAACCCGGACACCGACAACGACGGCCTGAACGACGGCCGCGAGGATCGCAACCGCGACGGCCAGGTGAACCTCGGTGAGACCAGCGCGCTCTCGCCGGACACCGACTGCGACGGGCTCGCCGACGGGATCGAGGACGCGAACCACGACGGCGTCGTCGCCGCCGGCGAGACCGACCCGACGCGGCCCGACACCGACGGCGACGGTCTGACCGATGGTCAGGAACTGGGCCGGACGTCGTCGCCGGAGCTGACGTGCGGCGTCCGCTTCGTCCCGGACGGCAACCCCGGCACGACGACAAACCCGACGAACGCGGACTCGGACGGGGACGGGATCCAGGACGGCGCGGAGGACGCGGATCACGACGGAGTGGTCGATCTCGGCGAGCTCGACCCGAGCAACGGCGCGGACGCGACGCCCACGGTGGTCGCCGCCTGCGCGACCGGAAACCTCGCGCCGATCACGCTCTCCAGCGACGTCGCCGCGGACCTCATCCTCGCGCATCGGCCTGCGTACGCCGAGGTCGCCACGGTCACCCGAGGCGGCGCGAACGTCGGCACGATCGTGTTCGCGCCGGGGGGCGGCGCCTATCCGAACGCGATGGCCGGCTTCGCGATCCGCAAGACGCCGTCGGGCGGCGACGCGCTCGCCGAAGAGCTCGCGGACCGCGCCGCGTTCGGCGGCCTCAGCTCGCCGGTGGTGCAGAGCTTCACGACGTGGGACGGGTATCCTGCGGTCCGCGGCCTCTACGACCTCTCCGGCGGCGGCGATCTGAAGGGCAAGGCGAACGCGCTCGTCTCGGCGATGGCGCCGGGCGCGGGCGGCCTGCTCGTCGGGAACGCGGGCGCGAACGGGCCGTTCAAGCTGCTCGTCGAGTACGTCGTTCGATCTCCCCAGACGGCGATCGTGGTCGGCTCCGTGCTCCGCGCGAGCGACTACACCGGGGATAACCTCTGGCGACTCGATGACCTCGCGAACGGATCTTCGTTGGGCCAGTTCGGCGACGAGACGAACGTCGCCTGCGAGCGGTTCGACTCGACCGCGCGGCCGATGGTCGACTTCCTCTGGGTGGTCGACAACTCCGGCTCGATGGACGACGACCAGGCGGCGCTCTCGTCGGCCGGCACGGAGATGGTGAACGCGCTCGCCCAGAGCCAGCTCGACTGGCGGATCGCGACGGTCTACACGGACTCCGATCGCACCGGGACCTACCGCGCGTTCACGACGAACACCGCGACCTTCCAGTCCGACGTCACGCCCGGCACGAACGGCAGCGGCACCGAGCGCGGCTTCCAGCCGGTCCAGGACGCGCTGGCCGATCGCTACCTGAACGGCGGACCGGCGGCGGGCGACGCGAACCGGCTGCGGCCAGGCGCCACGCTCGTCGTCGTCTTCGTCTCCGACGAGCTCGAGCAGTCCGGCGGCACCGAGGCGTCGTGGCAGACCTTCTTCGAGGACTACGATCCGACGACGCCGGGCGCGCAGAGGGCGTTCCTGACCGGCCTGATCTATCCGGGCGTGACGGGCCAGCGGTACCGCACCGTCATCAACGCGCTCGGCGGGATCGAGGGCGATCTCTCGAACCTCGGCACGATCGGCCCGACGATCCAGGCGATGATGAGCTCGATCATCGGCCAGACCTCGCCGTACGAGCTGTCCAATCCGCCGGTCTCCGCGACGATCAAGATCGCAGTCGGCGCCGGCGGCCTCGTCGCGCCGCAGGGCCCCGGCTGCAACAACAACGACCTGCCGCGCTCGCGCTCGCACGGCTTCGACTACGACGGCATCGCGAACCGCATCTCGTTCTTCGGGGACTGCCGACCGACGGGCCAGGGGACGCCGATCGCAGTCAGCTACCGCTTCTGGATCGACCGCTCGCCGAACCCGAACGGCACGCCGCAGGGCTGCGGCGGCTGCGCGGCGCCGCTGGTCTGCAACCCGGTCAACAACCAGTGCGAGTGCCCTGCCGACTGCGGCGGCGGCGCCCCCGGGCCTGACTACGTCTGCGACACGCAGAGCTGCACCTTCGTCTGCCCGGCCGACTGCGGCGGCTGCGGCCCCGGCCTCCGCTGCGATACCGGGGCGTGCGGCTGCGCGTGCGACGGCTGCGGCGGCGTCGCGCCGGGCCCCGGCTTCGTCTGCGACCCGACGAGCTGCCAGTTCACCTGCGACGCGACCTGCGGCGGCCAGCCGCAGCCGACCGGCGCGCACGTCTGCGACCGCGCGAGCTGCACGTGGGAGTGCCCCGCCGACTGCGGCGTGGCGGCGGATCCTTCGCGGCGCTGCGATCCGCAGAGCTGCACCACGGTCTGCATGGCGGACTGCGGCGGCACCTGCGGCGGCAACGAGCGCTGCGACACGACGACCTGCGGCTGCGAGTGCCGGCAGAACGTCACCTGCCAGCCCGGCTTCCGGTTCGATCCTGCGGCCTGCTCGTGCGTCTGCGACACGGCGGCGATCAGCTGCGCCGGCAACTACGTCGCGGATCCGGCCGCGTGCGGCTGCGCCTGCCCGCTCGACTGCGGAGGCACCTGCCAGGCGGGCTGCGACCTCGCGACCTGCACGTGCCTGGACTTCGGATGAGGCGCGCGCTCGCCGGCGCCTCGCTGCTGCTCGGGCTCGCGGCCTGCGGCCCCGAGCGGATCCCGGCGCCGCCGCGGACGCTCGAGGCGGACCCGGGCGGACAGCTGTGCGGCTCGAACGGGACGACCTACGGCGGCGAGGCGGCGCTCGCGGCCGGCGTGACGGCGCTCTACGCCGGACCGTGCCGCCGCTGCGAGACCGACGCTTGCGGTGCGGGCGAGACGTGCGTGCGGTTGCCCTGCCCGTTCCGGGAGGGCGCCGAGCTCGAGGCGCCGTGCCTGCAGAGCTCCGGCCCGCAGTTCTGCATGCCGGCGCGCTGACGCAGTCGGAGCGGGTCCTGGCCCGCGCTGCCGCGAGGGGCCCTCGGATCCCGGATCAGGGCGGGGCCGCGGGCGCGCGGGCCCGCCGCGACCGGCGCACGATCGCGACCAGCAGCCCGGCCGCGACCGCTGTGGCGAGGAGCCACGGACCGAACGCCGTCGCGGGATCGGCGTCGGGAGGGCTGGCAGCGTGGAGGGAGCGGGCCACCGCGCGCGCGGCCGGCAGCAGGGCGTCGAGCCCTTCCGCGGGCGCCGAGAGCGCGAGCACGGCCGTCGCGCGGCCGGTCGGGACGAAGAGGAACGCGAGCCCGCGTTCCTCGCCCTGCGCCTCGACTCGGCCGACGACCTCGAACGCCGGATCCGGCGCGCGGCCGCGCGAGACCGCGGTGACCCGCCACGAGAGCCCGAGCTCCGAGGTGACGTGGTCGCTCGTCCGCGTGGCGATCACGTCGCGCGCGGCGGCGTCCTGCTCGAGCGGCGCGTCGACGATCGCGACGGTGAGCGAGGCGTCGAGCGCCCCGTTCGCAGCCGCGCCCAGCAGCCGTCGCGGCGCGCCGACCGGCGCCGGCGCGAGCGCGCCTGACTCGCGGGGAGAGAGCGCCAGCAGCGAAAAACCGGGCGGGAGCTCGAGTCGGAGCGGGCCGAGCGCGACGGGCTCGAGCCGGGTCGGCGGATCGGGCGGGCCGATCGGGGACGGAGCTCCGGGCCCGCGGACAAGGGGAGCGACGCCTTGGCGTTCGTTGGCTTCGCCCGCCGGGCGTCCCTCGACATGCGACGCAAGGTCGGACGCCTCGGCCGCGGCGGCGAGCGGGACGAGCAGCAGCAGCATGAACCCGGCGCGCGGGCCCAGCGGACGACGCGCGTGGAGGGGGCTCAGCATGGAGCGCGTGAGCATCGCGGTCGACGCACGGCCGGGTCAACCGGGAGGCGGGCCGGCGATGCCCGGCAGCCGTTCGCCGGAGCAAACACTCCGCCCGGTTCGGTGCTCTACTCCTCGGCCGTGCGGATCGGACGGCTCGGCGGTGGAGCGCTCGGCGCGGCGGTGGAGCGACGCGCCTCGGCGACGCAGCTCGAGCTCGTCGCGCTGCCCGAGGGCGGGCTGGCGATCGACGCGGCGATCGGGCTCGACGCCGTCATCGTGGTGGCGACCCGGCTCTGCGGCGAGGGGTCGCCGCGGCCGTGGGACGGCGATGACGCCCCGTTCTCGGCCGGCCTGCAGCGCGAGGCCTCCCCCGAGGCGCTCGATCGCTGGGCGGCGGGCCGGCTCGCGCCGCTCTGCGAGGCGAGCCGCGCGGCCGGCGTCCTGCGCGTCGTGCTGCTCTCCAGCACCGCTGTCTTCGGCGCGCCCGTCGCGGTGCCGTCGCGGGAGACCGATCCGCTGCGACCGGTCTCGCGCCGCGCCCGCGAGCTCTGGGCGCTCGAGCGGGCGGCCTTCGCGGCGCACGCGGCGGGCTCGCTGCGGCTGTCGGTGGTCCGGCCTGCGCTCGTCTACGGCGCGGACGTCGCGGGCGCGTTCGCGACGCTGCTGGCGGGCCTGGCGCTGCTCTCCCGACCCGATGGTCGCGCGCTGCTGCCGCACCGCGGCCCGGTCCTGCATCTGTGCCACGTCGACGACGCCGCCGACGCCGCACTCCTGCTCGCGACGCACCGATGGGGCGACGAGATCGCCGGGCGGGCCTTCCTCTGCGCCGACGACGTGCCGAGACCGCTCGAAGATCTCTCTCGCGCGCTCCTCGCTGCGACGGGGGCGCGGCCGCCGCGCCGGGCCCCGTGGCTCGCGCCGCTGCTGCGGCTCTCTTCGCTGCTCGGCCGGGTGCTGCCGGGCGGCTCCGCGTACACGTATCTGCCCGCGA